>NZ_VILC01000028.1:26528-48568 GCF_009712065.1 Aphanizomenon sp. UHCC 0183
CCATGAAAATTTTATTTGTAGCGGCAGAAGCTGCTCCCATTGCCAAAGTTGGCGGTATGGGGGATGTTGTCGGCGCATTACCCAAAGTTTTGAGAGCAATGGGTCATGATGTGCGGATTTTTATGCCTTACTATGGCTTTGTTCCCGACAAAATGCCAGTTCCCAAAGAACCCATTTGGAAAGGTTCAGCCATGTTCCAGGAGTTTGCAGTTTACGAAGGTGTACTGCCCGGTACTGATGTTCCTCTGTATTTATTTGAACATCCAGCTTTTCTGCCTCGGCGGGTTTATGGTGGAGAAGATGAAGATTGGAGATTTACCTTATTTTCCAATGGTGCGGCGGAATTTTGCTGGAATTACTGGAAACCGGAAATTGTCCATTGTCATGATTGGCACACAGGAATGTTACCAGTTTGGTTGAATCAATCTCCAGATATCACTACTGTATTCACCATTCACAACCTCGCTTATCAAGGTCCTTGGCGTTGGTATTTAGAGAAAATTACTTGGTGTCCCTGGTATATGCAAGGACACAATACAATGGCAGCCGCTGTCCAGTTTGCCAATAAAGTAAATACAGTGTCTCCCACCTATGCCGAACAAATCAAAACACCTGCCTATGGTGAACAAATAGAAGGGTTATTATCTTTTGTTAGTGGCAAATTATCAGGGATAATCAACGGCATAGATACCGATATTTATGATCCAGCCAATGATAAATACATTGCTCAACCCTTTACCATAGATACTTTAGATAAACGCAAAGCTAACAAAATAGCCCTGCAAGAAGAAGTAGGTTTAGAAGTTAATTCTAATGCCTTTTTAATCGGCATGGTGACAAGGTTGGTAGAACAGAAAGGGATGGATTTAGTATTACAAATCCTTGACCGCTTCATGGCTTATACAGATGCTCAGTTTGTCCTTTTGGGAACAGGCGATCGCTATTATGAAACCCAAATGTGGCAACTCGCATCCCGTTATCCTGGACGCATGGCTACCTATCTCCTGTATAATGATGCCCTTTCTCGTCGCATTTACGCAGGTACAGATGCCTTTTTAATGCCTAGCCGATTTGAACCCTGCGGCATCAGCCAAATGATGGCTTTGCGTTACGGTTCAGTTCCCATTGTCCGTCGTACAGGGGGATTAGTTGATACCGTCAGCCACTTTGATCCAGTCAATGAAGTGGGTACAGGTTATTGCTTTGACCGCTATGAACCTCTGGACTTATTCACCTGCATGATTCGCGCTTGGGAAGGTTTCCGTTTCAAACCCCAATGGCAAGAATTACAAAAACGGGGGATGAGTGCAAACTTCAGTTGGTATCAATCCGCTAAAGAGTACGATAAGCTTTATCGTTCTATCTATGGTTTACCAGAACCCGAAGCAATCCTAGAACTAACGCCAGAACCAAAACTAGAACTACAACCAACACTAGAACTAAAACCAAAACCAAAATCAAAATTAGTTTAAGAGGATGTTTGAAAAGTATCAGAATTAATCGAGATCCCCCCAACCCCCCTTACAAAGGGGGGCTAAATTCCTCAAAGTCCCCCTTTTTAAGGGGGATTTATGGGCATCTGCGGGTGTCAGATCCTACACAAAAAAGTTTTCAAACAACCTCTAAGGTGTTGTAGTAAGTTGGAATTTTAGAGAATATTAATGGGGTATTTATTTGAAATGCCCCTTTTTAATCCACGATAGTATAAAATTAAAAAAAGATGGATTGGTTAGAGCGCGTCGCAGAAATTCGCAAAATTTGTAACGTGCCAGCACCAGCCCGAAATGTTGCTATTGCTAGAGTAAGTAATTGAACAAAAATATTTACAGTCATTGCGAGCGAAGCGAAGCAATCACAACCCTTGCGATTGCTTCATTTCACTTCGTTCCATATGGCTAACGCCACGCAACGCTTACGCAATGACATTGTGTAATTAGTTCTGTCTCACTACTTATTAGAGGCAATCGCCGAAAAATATATAAATAATAGAGAACTAAAGGGTAAAATTGAATTATTTACAGAGAGAGCCATGTGATTCGTGTGAGTATGTCATTAAGCAGTTTAGGCAAACTTTCCCGAACATTCAGCTAAATGTACATCACGGAAACACTGCTTGACACTCCCCGGTCTAAAAACGCGGGGATTCTATAGAGAGTTTCAGTCTATATCTCTCAGTTATCCCAGCTTCAGGCACTGCCTTAAATATTTGGGTTCTTGCCCTGATCCTGTTTGCCATTACTGGCAGAATCATCTCTGCTTGCGGTGAGCGAAGCCGAACTGACAAGCGTAACTTTCCGAGAGTCTCCCGGTAGGTTTTTAATGTCTTTGCTGACGATTTAATTGTATCACGAATATGAATTAAAATTTGAAATAATTTCAAATTTTTAAATTAATGTCAATGCAGGATAAAGGAAAGCCTCTAGCCTTCATCCCTTGTCTAAAGCACAGATGTAGCTGACTTAGGAAGCTACATCTTCAAGGGTTTTCGGCATTTCCCTTATAAAGGAGTCGGTAGAAATGTCAATTTGCAATTTACCCGCACGACTTAATCTTATTTTTAATGACAATCCTCTTTCCCCCTGTTCAGATTTAGAAATAATTCAACTTGAACGACAACGAGGTATTAAGCTGCCCAGCACTTACAAAGACTTTCTAAAAATGATGGGGCATGGGGCAGGTAAGTTTTTACGTGGTTCAGATTGCTTTTATCAGCATTTGCCACAAATTCAAGAATGGGCTAAACAACTTTTAGTAGAAAATGATTTTCCTCAAGCTTTACCAGAGGATGCTTTTGTATTTTTCATGCACCAGGGATATCAGTTCAGCTTTTTCAGACTTTCAGAAGGTGATAACCCACCAACTTACTCATATTGCGAAGGACAAGAACAGCCTGATTTTGTCAAAAGTCATAATCAGTTTAGGAATGTGAATTAAATAAGGTGCAAAAGTAGGGTGTGTTAGCGACAGCGTAACGCACCATTCCAGGTTACATCAGAATTGCAGGTTATTAAATTTGCGTTCCTTAGTGACTTTTTATCTGTGGAAGTCAATCTTTATTTACAGTCCTTGATGCTTATAGAAGGCTCTGCCTTCAATAATATTAGAGGCAGAGCCTCATCAAATGCATTCCTAGTCAGAGACTAGGAACGAGATGTGGTAGGGATTTGAGCTTAAATTGACACCAATGGTTGGGGGTCTAGATATGATCAGAAAACAACTAATTAAGTAGTGAGACAGAATTAATTACACAATGTCATTGCGTTAGCGCAGCGTGGCGTTAGCCATATGGAACGAAGTGAAATCAAGCAATTCCGAGGGTTGTGATTGCTTCCCTTCCCTCGCAATGACTGTAAATATTTTTGTCCAATTACTTACTACTTGCCAAATCCCTTACCTCTAGTTACCGAAGGAAGACAAATACAGTTTTCTAACTGCTGGAGTAAGGTTTCGGTATCTAGATTTTGACCAATTAACACTAATTGATTTTTCTTTTCACCTTTCCATTGATCATCATCAATAGTAAAGCGTTTACCACAAAGATGGAAAATATGCCGTTGCGGACTTTCATCAAACCACATAATCCCCTTAGCACGGAAGACATTTGTGGGTAATTGGTTATCTAGAAAATGTTGAAACTTTTTAATTGAAAAAGGTTTATCACTTTGGAAAGAAATAGAGAGAAAACCATCATTTTCTAAATGGTCAGAATGGTGATGATGTTCATGATCATGGTGGTCATGTCCACAGGTAGAATGATCATGATCGTCGTGATTTTCGTGTCCACAATCAGCATGATCATCGTGATCATGATCATGATGTTCTTCTGCGTGGTTATCAAAATATTTATCAGATTCAAACAACCCGACACTCAGAATCAAAGGAAGGGGAACTTGGGATTTTGTTGTGCGAATAATTCTGGAACCTTCTTTGATATTGTTAATTTTTTTCTCTAAATCCTGTAAAGTTGGTTCATCAACCAAATCAGTTTTATTGAGAATAATCACATCACCATAAGTAATTTGACTCAAAGCAGCTTCAGAATTGAATAAATCTAAGCTATAATTTGCTGCATCAACTACAGTAATAATAGAATCTAACCGAGTTAAATCTCGTAATTCTGAACCTAGAAATGTCATAGCCACAGGTAAAGGATCTGCTAAACCTGTTGTTTCTACAACTAGATAATCTAGCTTTTCTTCTCTTTCTAAAACTTTGTAAACAGCATCAACTAAGTCATTATTAATGGTGCAACAAATACAGCCATTACTTAATTCCACCATATTTTCATCAGTGGAAATAACCAATTCATTATCAATACCAATTTCGCCAAATTCATTCACTAAAACCGCAGTTTTTACACCTTGCTGATTTGTGAGAATATGGTTGAGTAAAGTGGTCTTACCGCTACCAAGAAAACCTGTAATAATGGTAACTGGTAAACCTTGCTTGGCAACTTCCATTGCGTGAGATTCGGAATTAACTGTTGTTGGCATAGTCATGAAGGGGATTTTGGTGTATTCTAAATTTTATCTTGGTTTTGTCCACTCGGCATTAGAGTAACGCTAAATTAAGATGAAGCTGCGTAGAATAATATTTCCAGAATCATTGACCGCAGATAAGGGACTTCCAAATAAAAAAATACTCAACCACCTAACGCAAAAATCTCTCAAACCCTTATTCCTCTGTGTCCTCTGCGCCTCTGTGGTTCGTTAATCAGGATAATTTATTTCTTGGAAGTCCCTAAACGCAGATAAACGCAGATAAAGCCGGATGAATTAATGGATTCTATGATTCTGTGCAGTCTCATATAAAATTGGTATTACCTCCAAGTGTTGTAGGGTGCGTCAGATATTAATAATCTGTTTATTTACAAGATTTATGCAGTCTGACGCACCCTACTACCGCAAGGCGGAAGTCAAAAGTCAAAATTAAGACAGTATAGGCTTTTAGAGGATTTAGAATAGTTGGTTTATTTACGCCGTTTTGTACTACCAATAATAATTATAGTTGTAGGGTGCGTCAGATATTAATAATCTGTTTATTTACAAGATTTATGCAGTCTGACGCACCCTACTACCGCAAGGCGGAAGTCCTGAACAAGATTACGAAGTTTTACTAATAAGAATTATAGCCAATTATTAGCTACTAAAATTTTCATTTACGCCATTGTCATCAACTTGGGTTATTATTGTTTATCGTCCGATTTCCGCATTACTCTATTATGACCCTATCTATTTACAATACTCTTACCCGTCGTCAAGAACAATTTACCACCGTCGAATCTGGAAAGGTTAAGATGTATTACTGCGGTGTGACGGTTTATGATTACTGCCATTTGGGTCATGCTAGAGCTTGTATTGTTTGGGATGTGGTGCGTCGTTACCTTCAGTTTATTGGTTATGATGTGCGTTATATCCAAAATTTTACTGATATTGATGATAAAATTCTTAAACGCGCACGAGAAGAAGATTCTTCGATGGAAGTTGTTGCAGAACGCTATATTCAAGCTTATTTTGAGGATATGTCCCGGTTGGGAATTAAAGAGGCTGATGAATATCCCCGCGCGACACATACAATGAATGGGATTCAAAGATTAATTCACGATTTAGAACACAAAGGTTTTGCGTATCCATCTAATGGTGATGTGTATTATGCTGTCCAAAGTTTTGCTGAATATGGCAAACTTTCGGGACGCAAATTGGAGGATATGCAAGCTGGTGCAAGTGAACGGGTAAATGTCGAAGATGCAGAATATCAAAAGAAGCGATACCCCTTTGATTTTGCCCTGTGGAAGGCTGCAAAACCCGGTGAACCTGCGTGGGAGTCTCCCTGGGGAAAAGGTCGTCCAGGATGGCATATTGAATGCTCGGCGATGGTGCGCGATCGCCTGGGTGATACTATAGATATTCATGCTGGTGGTGCTGACTTAATTTTCCCCCACCATGAAAACGAAATTGCTCAATCGGAAGCCGTTACCGGAAAACCTTTAGCTAATTATTGGTTACACAATGGCATGGTGAAGGTAGATGGGGAAAAAATGTCCAAATCTTTGGGTAATTTTATCACCATTCGTCAATTATTAGATCGGGGTGTAGACCCAATGGCGGTAAGATTATTTGTGATGATGGCACAATATCGCAAACCTATAGATTTTACCGATGATGCTATATTAGCTGCCACAAATGGCTGGCATACCATCAAGGAAGGATTACTCTTCGGTTATCAACATGGTAAAAAATTAGAGTGGGATGAATCTAACCTCATCCAAAATCCAAAACCCAAAATCCAAAATTCTGAGATTGAGAAATTCAAAGAAGCTGTTGATGATGATTTTAATTTCCCTGGTGGATTAGCAGTAATTTTTGAATTAGCAAAAGAATTAATTCGGGAAGGAAATATTATTGTTCATCAAGGCAAAACAGAAACTTCCGCCCATGAATTACTGGAAAAATGGCAAACTTTAATTACATTAGCAGATGTTCTGGGTTTAACGGCTAAACCAGAAACAGAAACACCTGTACAGGATGGATTAAGTGATGTGGAAATTGAGGAACTAATTCAACAAAGACAAGCAGCAAGAAAAGCCAAAAACTTCGCTGAATCTGATAGAATTCGTGATCAATTATTCACAAAAGGCATTACCTTAATAGATGGCAAAGAAGGCACACGCTGGCACAAAGGATAAATCAAGAATTAGGAACTAAAAATAAGATGCGGCTTGTCCTGCCTTTGTAGAGACGTTCCATGGAACGTCTCTACATCTTTTCTGGAGATGTCTAATCAAAGTTAAATTACCCCCCTTAATCCCCCCCTTATAAAGGGGGGAAACCAGAAAAATTAGTTCCCTCCCCAAAGCATCGGGGAGGGTTAGGGTGGGGTAATTTGAAGAATAATGGTGATTCGATAACTTGTGTGTACACCGTAGCCTAAGAGGAGAGGGAAAAGGAATAATATTTAATACTGGAGGGGCTTTGAACTTGTTCTTTGTATGATAAAAAAGTCTAGCTTCTAGCCGTTTTGAGTATATCAGCAAACCCTATAAATCTTTAATTATTTTCACCGCAGAGATTCCTGTTAATATTGCCACCAATAACCAGGTAATAGCTAATCCCACTACTTCCCCTAAAAATAAATTAGTAATTCTGTGCAAAAATAAGCCGATAGTTGAACCAATAGGCATAGCTATCATCCAACTTATAATATTGACAAATATCCATTTCCATGATGAAGGAAATGATGGGGGAATAGCTAAACACCATTGTGATATACCAATTAATAAACCACCAATACCACCAACAATAATGCCTAAAAAAATTCGCGTAGGTAGAAACGCAGAAATAGTCACAGTCCAGCCCAAAACACCAACACCTATTACTGCAATAATTATCCAAGAAAAAAGAGTAGATAGTACCCATTTTCCAGGAGAAATAGATTGTCTGAGAAGATAACTTTGGGGGATAGAAATTGTTAAACTCCCTATAGCAGCTTCTAAAACACTCATATCTGGTTTTTCACTGACTTCAATCATTAATAAACTCAGTAAAAAACCCAAGAAAGTAGCAAAAACCCATTTAAAGGTAAAATTTAAACTTATATAATTAGATTTAACAGATGATAATTGCATTATATTTTCTTCAATCTTAATGGTCTAACAGCTTGAGTATCAAACATCTGGAGAAACGCCTGACGACGTTGATAAGGCGATTCGGGAGTAATATAACCCCATAAACTTTCCCAATAGAAAAAAGAGAAACCAGCAAGTTTTTGCTTGCGGACTATTTTTATTTGTTCCTTAACTTGATCAATCTCTACAGGCTTTAATAAATTTCCGGTTGAGATACCAATAGCTACAGGAATTTTCTTCATAGCCGATTTTATTGATGGTTTGGACATTTCTGTGATGAAAGAGGTTTTTTCACTTCTGTATACCTGTAAAATCAACTCATCTATTAGATCTTGTTTTACCCAATTTTCCCAATCTTGTAAATAGTATTTATAAGCAAAATATTGTGAGTTTGGAGAAAGAGATATTT
Organism: Aphanizomenon sp. UHCC 0183; assembly: GCF_009712065.1. Classification (NCBI taxonomy): domain Bacteria; kingdom Bacillati; phylum Cyanobacteriota; class Cyanophyceae; order Nostocales; family Aphanizomenonaceae; genus Aphanizomenon; species Aphanizomenon sp. UHCC 0183. Next base: position 34,562 of record NZ_VILC01000028.1, read on the forward strand.
TAGCATAGGGTTTAATTGCTTTTACAGATTTAGAAATACTGTCCATAAATGCAGTAATTTTATTAGCCCTCCAGCGCATCCATTCTGAATCAAAAGGATTACTTGGTGGTTTTTTTCCTCGATGTTCTTTTTGATAAAGGTTTACCGTAAAAGCATCATAACCAAGCTGTACAGGCATTCCAAAATGATCATCAATTTGAATACCATCTACATTATAATTTTTGACAACTTCTAAAATTAACCCGCGAATAAAGTTCTGAACTTGAGGATGTAGAGGATTTAGCCAAGCTTGTTTATAAACCCCATTAATCATATCTTCTCGTAAGTTTTCAGATATGGATTCTACACCCTTTTGTCCAATAGTTAACCAGTCTGGATGTAGTTTAGCTAATGCAGAATCAGGAGGAGTCATTAACCCATATTCAAACCAAGGAATTATTGTCAAATCTTTACTTTTAGCTAATTTAACTACCTTGGCTAAAAAATCATTTTTACCATGAATAAAATTCAGCAAAGGTTGACTATCTGAACCTGTGATTTTTTTGGCTAAAGGACTTTTATAAAAAGTGTAACCTCGATTCCAAACTACGGGATAAATGGTATTGAAATTAAGTGCGGCTAATTGATTTATTGCCCTTTCAATACCCCAAGGGATATAAAAGACACCACTGGCAACATTAGTCAGCCAAACACCACGAATTTCTGTAGTTATAGGTAAAGAATTTGAATTTTGAGTATAATCAGGATTTGCAAAAATGGGAAATATTGTTAAACTGATGACAAATCCCAAACATAAAAAATATCCAAAAACTTGCTGAAATACAGAATTCATTTGTTAAATAAATCGAGATTGCTAATATCCATATAACTACAAAATCTAATTTTATTGTGGGGATTAGATAAAGATATGGATATTTTTTAATAAAACAGTAAAAAAGACACAATATTTATGTGCCTTTAAGAGGGTGTTTGAAAAGTTATGGTTGATGTATCAAATATTTTTACCCCACCCTAACCCTCCCCAAAGCATCGGGGAGGGAACTGGATTTTTATTGTTTCCCCCCTTTATAAGGCTATCGTGTACACACAAGTTAAATTACCCCCCTTAATCCCCCAATGCTTTGGGGGGAAACCGGAACGAAGTGAAATGAAGCAATCGCAAGGGTTGTGATTGCTTCCCTTCGCTCGCAATGACTGTAAATATTTTTGTCCAATTACTTAGAACGTCTCTATAAGGATTATGAAAAATTTTAAAGCTTTTTTGAAGATGGTAAAACTGCTTCTCTTCCTCCATTGAGGATATTTGCAGCCTTGGATCTGAATTCTGGTTTGAGTAATGCTATAGAATATTATTTCATTCCAGCATCTCTGTGATTTGTTCTACCAGTGTAAAGGGTTCAAATGGTTTGCTAATTATCCCTTTAACTCCTAAACTGCGATATAGTTCTAAATCTGAATTTTGGACTTTGGCAGTCATAAAAATTACTGGTATTGCTTGGGTCTTAGGTTCACTTTGCAATAAACCAAATAAAGTTATCCCATTCATTTCTGGCATCATTACATCTAAAAGGATGACATCCGGTTTTTGTGTTTGTGCTAAACTTAAACCTTTTTTCGCACTATTAGCTATCAATACTTGCCATGATCCAAATTCTTCCAGACAAGTGGAAATAAGAAATCCCACATCATCATTATCATCTATTACTAAAATATGTTTTTCTGTCATTTTTTTATTGAACTCCAAAATAAAAATAATTTATGAACATTGGTATCAACTTAAGCTGAAATAGTTGTCCCACAGTCATTCTACCCCTCCCCTTAGTCACCTCCCCTCAAGAGGGGAGGGGAGATTTTGCGTCAGCAAAAGCGGGGTGGGGTTCTTTGCGATTGATTAATAATTGAGTAAGTTCTGTCACTTGTCAACTACTTAGGGATAGAAAAATAAAAAGTGCTACCTTCTCCTACAACACTTTCTACCCAAATTTTGCCCCCATGCTGTTTAATAATAGTATCACAAATAGCTAAACCTAAACCTGTTCCTCCTTTTTCACGGGAGTCACTAGCATCTACTTGTTGAAACTTACCAAAAATTGTTTCTATTTTATCGCTAGGAATACCCCTCCCTTGATCTTGAATTTTAAATAAATGGCTATCTGGCGTTTCTTCCACAGTGATTTTGATGGTAGTGTGAGGGGGAGAAAATTTAAAGGCATTACTGATTAAGTTAACAAGAGTTTGCAAAATTCTGTCTTCATCTATCCACAATTGCACAGAATTACCTAATATTTGTAAGGAAATATTCTCTTCTTTGGCTAATGTTTGGATAGAGTCTACAGCCTGGTGTATTAATGTCATCGCATCGCAGGATTTTTTATTCAAGACAAATTTGTTGGTTTCTAGTCGTTCTAAATCAAGAATGTCATTTAATAACCTTGTTAAACGTTCGGCATTACTAGCAGCAATATCTAATATTTTCTGCATTTTTTCTGGGTTATTTCTGATGCCACTAGTAGTTAGTAATCCTAAAGAACTACGAATAGATGTTAATGGAGTTCGTAATTCATGACTAACTATGGAAATGAACTCACTTTTCATTTTTTCCATTAATCGATTATCTGTAATATCTTCGATAGTGCCGACATATCCCACAAATTCATTAAGATCAGAAAACATGGGAACAGCAATTAGCCGACAAATCCGAACAGTTTCATCTTCATGGACAAAACGTATTTCTGTAGCGAGTTGCTGATGTGTTGATACTCCCTCATTCCACTGAGGTGAAAATACTTCTAAATCATCAAAGTGAATAAAATTGATCCAGCTTTCTCCTAATGATTGTTCTAGGGTAAAACCACAAATTTTCTGACAGCTAGGATTGTTATAGATCATTCTTCCTTGGGTATCTGTTTTAAAAATACCTACAGGTGCAAATTCATTGAGAGAACGAAATAAGTTTTCACTACGTCGCAAAGCTGTTTCAATTTTTTGACGTTCTTGTAGTTCTTGTTCTAATTGTTGGTATAGTTCTGATTGTTGAATGGCAATGCCTACTTGTGTTGCTAATTTTTGCAGGAAATCAATTTCCCAAGGTTGCCACTGTCTTGATGTCCTACATTGATTGGCAATTAATAGCCCCCATAATTTTTGTCCCTGCATAATAGGAACTGACAATTTGGCTTTGATTTGAAATTGCGCTAGTAAATCACGATCACATTCAGATAGATCGGCTGTATAAATATCTGCTATGGCTAGAAAGCCTCCTTGTGTGTATCTCCTGACGGTATTTTCCATCAAGTAAGTATTTTCAACGCCAGCATTTAACGCAGGAGTCCAAGCATCATCAACAGATTCCACCACTACATATCCACTGTAGTCTCTGTAGTCTGACTGAAAACGATAAATAAATACTCGGTCTGCTTGCATAAATTCCCGAACTTCATTTACAGCAGTGTTGAGGATTTGATCCAGATGCAAACTTTGACGAATACGTAAGGTGATCGCCATCACCAGTCTTTCCTGTTCTATTTGCCGTTGTAATGCTGCTTGAGAATTTTCTAGGTCAACAGTTCGGTTTTTAACTCTGTTTTCTAACTCTAAATTTAGTTCTTGGAGTTGAATTTCGGCAAGTTTGCGATCGCTAATTTCTACCAAAGTCCCTAAAAATCGCACAGCTTGACCTGCATCATTAAAGAAAAATTTCCCTCTACTTTCCAGCCAATGAATACTATCATCAGGGCAAAGTATCCGAAATTCTTGATAATAATCATGCTGCCCAACTAAAGCCTTATTGATAGCTAAATCTACAGATTCTCGATCTCGTGGATCAATGAGGTTTTTAAAAGCATCATAAGTATCTATAAAATGCTGTTCTAATAGCACACCCAATTGATCATGACCAATAGACCAAACTATAAGATTTTTCAGTAAATCCCAATCCCATACTCCCATTTGTGCGGCTTTTAAAGCCAGCATTAATTGCTGATTAATTTTGGCAATTTTCTCAGATTGCTGCAAAAGTAACCCCACAATTATATTTCTCAATTCTTTAGCTATAGCAATTTCGCATTGCTGCCAAGGTAACGATTTTAATTTTACTATTTCTTGCCATAAATCAAAGGATTTATGGGGAGATAGCCGCACATCACCACTGGCAGTTATTTTTACTGGTTTATTAGGATCACCTGCCCAATTAACAGTTTGAATTAATTCAGGACGAAACCAGAAAATATACTGTTTATATTTTTGAGAAATCATTACTGCTAACAAACCGCTACCGACATTTTTAAACTTTTCTGCTTGTGGATAAATTTTAGATAAACAATCTGTTTCATAAATATAATTATCTACACCTTGATTAAACATAAGATTTTCTAAAAAATTACGGATCTTCTTAACTTCCTCCAATACAGGAGTTTTGCCAATCATTGTGATATGTTCGGCATCACAAACGGCTACTCCTTCAGCAGCTACCAATTCTAAAAGTTTACTTCTATTTTGAATTAAAGTTTCTATGTAATGATCATTTTTAGTAAAATCATTCAAAAAATTAGATAAAACTTCTTTCAAAATAAGTTTGTAGTCTAAATATTCATTTTCTTCTTTGGCAGAGATTTCTAAAGACATTACCCTACCGATTAATTCGCAAGCAGTTCGCAATTTATAGCTGATATATTTAGGCGATAAATAATTATGACAGGCAATTAAACCCCATAATTTTTGTTCTCGAATTAATGAAATTGACATAGAAGCAGTCACACCCATATTTTTGAGATATTCAATGTGTATGGGAGAAACACTTCTTAAAACACTGTGACTAAGATCCAAAGGTTGATTATTGCCTAAATTATTCAGAGATATTAGTTCTACAGATTGATAATTCACATCAGGAATTAACCGCAAAGGATTAAGAGTATATAATACTCTAGCTTGTTTAGGAACATCCGAAGCTGGACAATGTAAGCCCAGAAAAGGACTTAAACTTTCTAATTTATCTTCTGCTATCACATGACCTGCACCTTCACGATCAAATTTATAGATCATTACTCTGTCAAAACCTGTCAGATTACGAATTTCTGTCACCATAATTTGCCACATTTCATCCAAATACACTAATTTTTGCATTTTGCAAATAATCGGTTGTACTAATTGGTAAAAACTCAAAAAATCATCTTTATTGTTTGCAGTAACAGCTTCTAATTCCAGAATTATGAATCCATTTGATTTATGAATAATGGCATCAAAATTTTGCTTTCTTGTTTTGGTATGAATACATAAATCCAACGGGTTAAGTTTTTCAGATATTTCTGCTAAAGATTTTTTTATTAATTGAATTTGCCTGTTATTGAATAATACTTTGAGGTTTTTACCTAAAATATCTTGAGGAGGAATACCAAGTAAATCAATAGTATTTTGACTAATTTGAATAATGTTTAATTTAGGTTCTTCTAAAACTATGAGAATACCATGCGGCTGAATTAAACTAGGAATATGTATAGGTTCTTTGTCGCAGTTATTTAAATCTATTGGTGTATTTACTGGTAGAACATTGATTTCGCTCATATATAACTCCCATGGTAAACGATAAATCTTAAAAAGGTAAACCAAATCATGAGAAATAAATTCAAAAAAAGCCTTGCTGAATCAAAATCTGAATCAGATAATTGACTAAATTTACTATTGCAATATTTACATTTATTATAATAAAAAATTTCTAATAATTAACCTATAATACTATCTAACTAAAGATAGATAAAATTACTTTTAACCTCTATCTTTAGTCATATAAAACTATCTGAATTGTCTAACTAAGGGTACTTCTAAGCAATAAATTAAAAAAACCAACCACAGAGGCACAGAGAACACAGAGAGAGGATAAATATTAGGTTGTTTGGATTAGGAACGCAAATTTAATAACCTGCAATTCTGATGTAACCTGGAATGGTGCGTTACGCTGTCGCTAACACACCCTACTTTTGCACCTTATTTAATTCACATTCCTTAGCGTTGCGAAGCAATGGAACGAAACCCAACATTTAACCCAACATTTATTTTTTACTTAGAATCTTTCTACGTCTGGGAATTGTTGAATAGATGCTTTAGCTGCTTCTCCACAAGTGCGAGGTGTGGGAAAAATCTTGCCAGGATTTGCTAAACCTTGGGGATTAAATACCTGTCTTACCCATTGCATTGTTTCTAAATCAGCTTCACTAAACATATCGGGCATATAGCATTTCTTATCAGCACCAATACCATGTTCACCGGAAATACTTCCACCTACTCTTACACATAGCCGGAGAATCTCTCCCCCTAATTCTTCGACTTTTTCTAATTCTCCATGTACAGAATTATCAAATAAAATTAATGGATGTAAATTCCCATCTCCAGCATGAAAAACATTAGCAATAGGATAACCGTATTCATGACTTAATCTCTCAATTTCTTGGAGGACATAAGGTAATTGAGTCCGAGGAATTACGCCATCTTGTACATAATAATCAGGGCTAATATGTCCCGCAGCCGCAAAAGCAGCTTTTCTGCCTTTCCATAATTTTAATCTAGTTTCTGGGTCACTAGCACTGGTGACATTTCGCGCCCCATTCTTTTTGCAAATTTCTGTAACTCGCTGTTTATTTGCAGAAACTTCTACTTCTAAACCATCAATTTCTACTAATAAAATAGCTGTGGCATCACGGGGATAACAATTAGTGGCAACAACATCTTCTACAGCATTAATACTAATATTATCCATCATTTCCATGCCACCGGGAATAATCCCCGCGCTGATAATATCAGAAACAGTGGCAGCCGCAGCATCTACACTGGTAAAATCTGCGAGTAATACACAAATTGATTCGGCACTTTTGAGAATTTTTAAAGTGATTTCTGTGGCAATTCCTAATGTTCCTTCTGAACCGACAAATACACCTGTTAAATCATAACCCGGCATTTCAGAAATTTGTCCACCAACATCAACTATTTCACCGTCAGGAAGCACAAGTTTTAAACCTAAAACATGATTCGTTGTCACACCATATTTTAAACAATGGACTCCCCCAGAATTTTCGGCAATATTGCCACCAATGGAACAAATAATTTGACTAGAAGGGTCAGGTGCAAAATAAAAACCAGCACCACTAACTGCTTGTGTCACCCAACTATTAATTACTCCTGGTTGCACGACAGCCCGTTGATTTTCTAAGTCAATGCTGAGGATTTGTCGCATTAAAGAAGTGATAATCAAAACGGAATTTTCTGTTGGTAAAGCACCACCAGATAAACCAGTTCCTGAACCTCTGGCGATAAAAGGAACGGAGTATTGATTGCAAATTTTGACAATTTCTGATACTTGTTCTGTGGTTCGGGGTAATACTGCAACTGGGGGACGTTGTTTGTAGCTGGTTAAACCGTCACATTCATAGGTGAGAAGTTCTTCTTTGCGTTGAACTACGCCTTTTTCACCAACTACAGCGACAAATTTTTTGATAATAGGTTTCCAGTTGATTTGTTTTTTATCTTGGGTAAGCATGGATTTTTATTTTGGATTTGTTTCACGCAGAGGCGCAGAGTCGCAGAGAGTAAGAGTTTATAATCTTTGATTTTTTACAGCAAATTGTCATCAAAACCGGAACAAGAACCCCACCCCCAACCCCCTCCCCGCAAGCGATGAGGGGCTAAGATGTACCTTATATGATTGGAAATTGCTGTAATTTCACTCTGGTAAGTCTGCATTGATTATCAATGGGGGGTGTACAATCGGATATGGTATTATACTAAACCTTATTGATTTTGATAATGCGGCTTTAGCCATACTTGTTATTTTATGAATTTTCGTGATGAGTTTAAATTGTTACTCCGCGCCCGTTATCCGTTGATTTATATTCCTACTTATGAGGAGGAACGGGTAGAAGCGGCGATTCGGGAAGAGGCGACAAATCAAGGTAATCGTCCGGTGTATACTTGGGATTTTGTGGATGGTTATCAGGGTAGTCCGAATGATGTGGGGTTTGGGAAACGCAACCCGTTACAGGCTTTGGAGTTTGTGGAAAAGTTGACTGCTACTGCCCCAGCGGTGTTGATTTTACGAGATTATCATAGATTTTTGGATGATGTGGCGATCGCTCGCAAACTCCGTAATTTAGCCCGACTCCTGAAATCCCAACCGAAAAATATTGTCTTATTATCCCCTCGCGTTGCTATTCCTGATGATTTAACGGAAGTGCTGACGGTGGTTGAGTTTCCTTTACCTAACGCCCCGGAAATCAAAACGGAGGTGGAACGGTTGTTACAAGCCACTGGAAATCCACCTGTTGGCAAGTTTTTGGATGATTTGGTGCGTTCTTGTCAAGGGTTGTCTATGGAAAGAATCCGCCGGGTATTGGCGCGAGGAATCGCCACTCATGGACAATTAGAACCAGAAGATGTAGATTTAGTTTTGGCAGAAAAGCGGCAAACTATCCGCCAAACTCAAATTCTTGATTTTTACCCCACCACTGAGGAAATTACTGATATTGGTGGTTTAGATAATTTGAAGGATTGGTTAATTCGGCGTGGGGGTTCGTTTAGCGAAAAAGCCCGACAATATGGTTTACCTCATCCTCGTGGGTTAATGTTGGTGGGAATTCAGGGAACTGGTAAGTCTTTAACTGCCAAGGCGATCGCTCACCATTGGCATTTACCTCTGTTACGATTAGACGTAGGGCGGCTATTTGGCGGTTTGGTGGGTGAGTCAGAATCCCGCACCCGGCAAATGATTCAAGTTGCAGAAGCGCTCGCTCCCTGTATACTCTGGATTGATGAAATTGATAAGGCTTTTTCTGGTTTGGGTAGCAAAGGTGATGCGGGAACTACAAGCCGAGTATTTGGGACTTTTATCAATTGGTTAGCGGAAAAAACTTCCCCTGTCTTTGTCGTAGCTACTGCTAACGATATTCAGGCTTTACCACCGGAAATGTTACGAAAAGGGCGATTTGATGAAATTTTCTTTGTCGGTTTACCCAGCCAAGAAGAAAGAAAAGCCATTTTCAATGTGCATTTATCCCGATTGCGTCCCCATAATTTGAACAGCTATGAAATCGAAAGATTAGCCTACGAAACTCCCGATTTTTCCGGTGCAGAAATTGAACAAACGTTAATTGAAGCCATGCACATTGGCTTTAGTCAAAACCGTGATTTCACCACTGATGATATTTTAGAGGCTGCCAGTCAAATTATCCCCTTAGCGCGAACCGCTGTGGAACAAATTCAAAAACTCCAAGAATGGGCAGCCGCCGGCAGGGCGCGTCTAGCATCTAAATATAGTCCCTTAAGCGATCGCATTCAACGTCAATTATAGGAGTCAGGAGGTAGGGGCGCGGGGCCCGCGCCCTTTATCAGAAGTAAGAAAAGAAAGAAGGAAGAAGGAAGAAGAAAAAAACTAACCAATTACCAATTACCAATTACCAATTACCAATTCCCTACTATATGCTGACAAACTTACTTAAAGTTATACTCGGTTTTGTCTTAGCGATCGCAGTTTTATTAGGTACTGGCTTAACAGTTGCCCTCTATTTTGTTAACCGTACTGCTGTAACTCCTCCCAAGCCAATGTATCCTAATGATAATCCTTCTTTTCAAGCCAAAAAGCCCAAAGCCATTCCCAAATCCCCACCTAAAAAACTAGCTACTCCCAACCCCACATCTAGCCCTACACCCACACCCACAGAATCACCCAAACCACTACCACCAGATGCCTACGAAGGAACTGTCACTTGGGCAGATGGGTTAAGTATGCGAGCAAAACCAGATGCGAACTCTCCCAGTATAGCAGGGGTTGGGGGTAATAAAAAAGTGATCATTTTAGAAGAAAGTGCCGATAAAAAATGGCAAAAAATTCGCATTGCTGATACTGATAAAGAAGGTTGGGTAAAATCAGGTAATATTCAACGTTCTCAGTGAGCAAATTTTAGCTTATAGCGGTTCTTGGTTGAGTGAAATACAAGAACCCAACCCCCAACCCCCTCCAATATCAAACGATATCAAACCTAGCACCAGAGACATTAAACAGACCTTGTGTTGCATATTATTATCAAATATTGCCTCTATTTATAATCAAATAGCTTGTATATTCTCTAGCAGGTTCTTTTTCGGTAAGGGTTTTATCGGATGAAAATCGCCAATTTGGCTGGAAAATTTTGAGAATAGTTATTGCTAAGTAAAGATATCCATGTTATGTTTGTTCTGAAATCTCAGGGTAAAAGAGATTGTCAATTAATAATATATTTGTGTGGGTAATATACCTACATAAAGTAACGGGCTTATCAATCAAAACACAATGCCGTTGAACCGATGGGTTTTAACGAGCAAGGAGTTTCTCATAATTTTCCACTTGCTTATTTGTGGATAAAAATTGCTTGGCATCATAATGTTTGTATTTTCCACAAAGGTTATGAAAAGTGTCGTGATTAATTATGAGTAATAGCTTTACGCTGCAAAAAATCAACCTTGCCTAATACATGAAAGCTGAATAAATCAGGTATTTATTAGGAATAGTACAGGACATTAGAATTAACAATTAAAAATGTAAAAAGCAGATTAAACAACGGTATTTGCTCTAGTTGGAGAGACTCTAAGAGCCTACTAAATCAGCTTTTTAGGGATTTTTAATGATTGGTTATTTTCGGCGTTGTCTACTAGTAATTTCGATTGATCTTAACTTCAATACCTTAGAAAGGAGTAATTGATTGATGCTAAAAAACTTTCATGAAACTGCACATATTCAGGATATATCCATTGTCTTAGCCATTAGAAACCACAGTTCGACCCTGTTAACTCCAGATTTCCTGAATGGTAGTGGCGTAATTCCCACAGACTGGGAATTGGCGCGTCCTCCGGTCATATCCCCACGAGGGACTCACATTATCTTCAAAAATGGCATCAGGATGTCGGCGCAGTCGGAAATGGTGAGCTTTTCCCAAGGCATAAGCAACCACCTTGAAGAGATGCAGATTGCCGACATTGCTCGCCGCTATGCTGCCGTTTTGCCTAATCTGGATTACCGAGCGGTGGGCATCAATCCTCAGCGGTTTGTCACCTTTGAAGGTCAGCCAGATGCCGCTTACGAATATATTACGGAAACAATTCTTGTCCAAGGTAGCTGGCAGAATTTCGGCACTGCACCGATGCAGGCGGGAATTAACTTGATTTACACCTTAGAAAGCTGCCAACTGCGATTGGGTATTAATGAGGTGAAGCTAAAAATGCTAGATGAAGAAGTTCCCGCAGTGTTGTTTGCTGGCAATTTCCACCATGAGGTGAGTGGTGAATCAGGGGAGGAACGTTTGGAGAATTTAAATCAGGCGATCGCTCACTGGCAGCAGGATTTAGCTGCCTATGAGGAGTTGATTGACAGCCAGTTTTTAGCACAGACCACGGGAAATGCGATCAGTGTCTTCCCTGCCCTTGCCCTATAAGTAGGTGAGCGTTAAAAATTCTCGTTGGGGGAAGGCAGGGGAGCAGGGGGCAGGGCGCAGGGGGAAAGAGTTTGAGTTTGCTTTCCTCTTCTTCATATACCTTTAATTTTTTCTGTTCACCTACTTAGGTGGGAAATTCACTTCAATTCAACTATTTTACTGAGAGCAAATAGTCATGACAAATAACTGGACAGTCAGCACGGATAAGAATAATTATATGCCTGGTGATATCGTTGTAATTACGGCGAGGGGCTTCGCTGTAGGCTCAACGATTGAGTTTGCGATCAAAGATGACCCCGATGATTTTGGCGATGATGGTAATGCGGATGTGTATCAGCCCTTTTCCGTTACAGACGGGGGTGCTAGTGAATTGGATGACATAGCAAATGGAGAGGTGTTGGTAGTCTGGCGCGTGCCAACGGATAATAATGGCACTGGTAGTGGTACGCCTGATGCGTTCAATGCGAGGTTGATTTTGACGGCGACGGGCAGTGGTGCGGATCGTACGTTTGGGACAACGGATGACCAAGTGGCAACGACGACATTTACGGATGCCGATCCAGCATTATTACAGACTTACTTCGTGCCTGTGCCAGAGCAGCAAGTTAACTACATTTTCAACGATCTAGAAAATAACGTCTCCGATGGCATTATCAGTATTATTTCCATGACGATGAGCCGTGACGGAACCTTGATCTACTACGATCAGTGGGAAAATGGCTACGATTCCAATATTACTAACCCCACCAACATTTATAGCATCGGCAATCCAGGCGGCACTCAGATTTGGGGCGATGGCATTGATGAAAACGGTGCAGCGCCTGGTATCACCGGAGATATCTTCAAGGCTGGAGATATTGTCGTTTTGCGGAATGTCGTTCCCACCAACCCTCGTGGCACTCAGATTTACTTCGATGGGGGAGACAAGATTGGTGCTACTACCGCGATCGCTGTGACTCGCGGTTACTGGCCGCAGACGGTTGAAGGCAGTGGGGGATCGGTGTTAGGAGGAGCAGTCGAGGTTTTTGATATCTTCCGCTATGGCAAAGAGTACAAAGTCCCAGTGGGGCAAAACCTGACCAACGACAATGGTATGTTCAGCTACGCCGGACTGGCGGTCGGTGCGGCTCAAGACAATACCCTGGTTCAAATTGATGTCAACGGGGATGGCGATTTTGCTGATGCCACCGATGTCAACGTAACCCTCAATCAAGGACAAACCTATGTTGTCCGAGGCACTGGGGATGGCAGCAATCCTTCCCTTCCCAGTGGACCAGGAATCAATGTGAACTCAAGGGTTTTAGCGAGTAATCCCGTTCAAGTTGACTTGGTTACAGGGGTGATTAATGCCAACTTCCAGTCAGACTCCTTTGCTCTTAAGCCTCTGGACAAGTTGGGTAACAGTTACTATTCTCCTGTCACCACAACAGTTACCCCTAGTAACAATTCCGGTCCAGTCAGTTATTTTCTTTACAATCCTGGCAGTGGCACCATTACGGTCAACTATCGCACAACAGCTGGCACAGGGAACTTGACTGTAGCTGCTGGTGAGACTGTTCGCTACACACCAACTGTGTCCGGATCGGGCATCCATTTCTATACGGGTAGCGATCTCAACAATCCCAACGGTGGGAATTTTGATGTCATAGCAACCTACGATTCTGCTACTAGCAACTATATTGGTCAAAACTGGGACTGGGGCTGGACTTTAACTCCCCAAAACGGACTGACCAGCCAAGTGGTAGTGGGCTGGGCGCAAGGTTCGTCGGATACTAATGGGAATGTGGTCGCCGATGCAAACGGTAGCCCTCTATGGGTAACGGCAACTACTAATACGATCGTCTATGTGGACTGGGATGGCAATCCTGCCAACAGCACACTGTCCGCACCTAATGGACAAAAATACGACATCGCCTATACAGTCAACGCCCTGCAATCAGTTCGCCTGTACGACTCCAAATTTAATGACAGCGATCAGAGTGGGGCACGCCTGTTTACGACCGATGGTGCGTTAATTGCAGTTGCCTACGGTGAGGATCAGACACCGCAAGGTAACGTCCCAAATCCGTTATCCACTCCCCCTACAACTAACATTAATAACAATACAAAGTTTGGCTCAACAGCAAGTTCTCCCTACCTCGATGTGGGAACGAATGTACTGCCATTGCCAGCGCTGGCTATTAAGAAGTTCATTAATGGACAGGATGCAGACAGCCCGACAGGTCCGGTGATTCTGGTGGGCAGTACAGCAACGTTTACCTATAATGTCAGCAATAACGGTGGGAATCCCCTGAAGAATGTGACTGTCGTTGATGATGGCGGTCCCGATTCTTCCTTTGCCCCTAACCCCGAAGTGAACTCCGGCGGATTCAACATTGGTGACGGAAATTCAGACAACAAACTTGACACTGGAGAAATCTGGAAGTACAAAGCGACAAAAACAGTTACTGCTGGTCAGTACACCAACATTGCAACTGTCAATGCTAAGGATCTCAGCGGGCAGGATGTAGCCCCTGATGCTGACCCTGCTAATTACTTTGGTGCGACTCCAGCCCTGACG
>NZ_VILC01000029.1:0-47786 GCF_009712065.1 Aphanizomenon sp. UHCC 0183
AGCTTGGTAAAGCATCACCATTTTCTAATGTTGCGGAATAGGTAAGAACATCACCAGCGTCAATGTCTATGAAGGTGTTGGTAGGAATTTGGAAGTTGAAAGCAGTTCCTTGTTTGGCGTTTTGATCTGCAATCTCATTTGCTAATGTTGGTGCATCGTTGATATTTTCAACGGTAATTACAAAGGTATCATTAACAGTTACCCCAGCTTTATCTGTGGCTGTAATTTTGAGGTTGAGGCTACCAACTTCGCTGTTTGTTGGTGTTCCGCTAAATGTGCGAGTGACTGCATCAAAGGTTAACCAGCTTGGTAAAACCAGACCGGTTTCTAATGTTGCGGTGTAGGAGAGGATATCTCCTGCATCGACATCTGTGAAAGTGTTTTCTGGGATGATAAAGGTGAAAATTGTATCTTCGGTTACAGTTTGGTCAGCGATCGCATTTCCCAATATGGGTGCATTATTCAAGCGTTGGTTGCCAAAGTTAATATCGGTGGCGATTTGCCCAGTTGTGAGGGTAACTGTATGAGTTAATTTAACTGAACCACTCGGCAAGTAAAGCGGATCATCGCTGGAGTTGATGTTGGTGTTGGAATTACCAGGATTTGGGGCTTGGCTGTTAAGGTTGAGGATTCCTTCTGCTAATGCTAACAGGTTGATGCGGGAATAATTTAAGCCAGTGTTGGTAACATTATCATTTTCGTCATCGCCATCATTAATGAAGTCGCTGGTATTGTTTAGGAGGGTACGAAATTCAGTTGGGGTGAGTTCTCGTCCCAGTTTTTCTTGGGTAATTTGTTGTCCTAGTACGGCAATCCCGGAAATGAAGGGGGTAGCTTGGCTAGTTCCGCCCATTGTTTGTGTACCACCTGTAGCATTTGCACCTGCAATAAAGATACCAGGGGCAAAAACATCAAGGAGTGAGGGGTGACGTTGGGAGAAACTAGCGATCGCATCTCCACCAGTCGTATAATCAGTTGCCCCACTACTAAAGGTTTTGTTACTGCCAAAGCTATCTGCCCAAACTGCACCTACAGAGATGGTATTGGGGTCGGCTGCGGGATAGGCTAGTCCGGGGGTGCTGTTGAAGGTGTAGAAACTGTTGCCTGCTGCTGCTGCAATGAGGATATTTTGGGAGGCGATCGCGGCTAATTCATCCCCAATGCCATAGCGAGGTACTTCTGTTGTCCAGTTTTGACTATCTCCCAGAGAAAGGTTGACAGATGCGACATTGTATGAAGTGGCGTTAGTGTTGACCCATTGTAGGGCTTTTTCTAAGGTGGCGAAGCTGCCAGAACCGTTATCTTTAAAGACTTTGAGGACGATTAGGTTAGATTCTGGGGCAATTTGCGAGGCGATGCTGGTAATATGGGAACCGTGATTATTTTTATCGCCCGCATCATTGTCATTATCAGCGAAGTCGTATTGATAAATAATGCGATCTGCTATGCCATTATTATCATTATCTGGCCCAAATAAGGGATGATTTAAGTCTGCCCCAGTATCAATAATAACGGTGGTATAACCTTGTCCTTTGATGTTGGCAAAGCGCGAATCTGCCCAGAAATCATCGAGGTTAATGAGGTTTATGGCGTTAGTATTGCCAGAGTTAGCATTTGAGTTGCTGAGGGTTTCTGAGGGAGAAGAAACGTTATTGTTATTGGGAGCGATCGCAGAGGACGCGCTTTCAGTGATCCTAATGTTTGAGGGTGCTTCATCGTCAATAATGGTAACTTTAGCGATGCCTTGAGTGCCTATGGTTGCGCCGCCTGTGGGGTTTGTCAGGTTAATAGTAAAGTATTCGTCTCCCTCTACTTTGTCATCGTTACGAATGCGGATAGCGTTGGGATTGGCTAAAAGGGCATTTTCTACCGGGATAACTTTGCTGACTTCGTTTTCAGCGAAAGTAATCAAAATCGACCGATAGTTGAAGTCGGTGCGAGTGGAACTAGGAACACAGCCACATCCTTCGGCAGTACCATCACTCAAGGTTAGGGTGACACTAACTGAGGAACTTGTATCACCTGTGCGAGTGACAATTACTTCTGTGATGGCGTTACCAGTTTCTTCGACAATATATTCAGTAGCACTAAAGTTAAGTTGAACTTGATTGTTTGAAGGTGAGATCAGTTCAAGGGTGGGAATTGATAAGGGGATATTAGCACCAGTGGTGGTGATGACGGGATAGGTTTGTCGCCAATTTTCTTGTAAAACTTGGGCGACGGTGTAAGTGCCAGGGATTAAATCAGAGAATCTGTAGTTACCCTGTGTATCAGTAACGGTGGTAATTTCGCCGCTATTGTATTCTCCGTTATTGTTGGCATCGAGATAAACAGTCCAGTCTTTGAGTCCGCCTTCTTGTGCATCTTTGATTCCATCGCCATCAATATCATTCCAAACTTGACCGTTAATGGTAGCGGTTTGATATAACCCTGCATCTAGGGTGAGATTGCTGTCACTGGAGAGGCTAAAGGTGGCAGTGAGTCCATTGTTGGGGTTAAAATCGCTGTCTAAGGTGTCGTTAGTCCCTTGATTTTGAGGACTGAATAAGTAAGTAGCCGGGGCAGTAACTTTGATGGTGTAGTCACCGATGGCAATATTAGTAAAGCGATAGAAACCGCCTGCATCGCTGGTGGTGGTAGCAATGGCGTTATTGGTGTTGTCATAGAGGATAACGGGAACGTTGGCGAGTCCGCTTTCCCCTGTGTCTTGGATGCCGTTGGCGTTGTTATCTAACCAGATGAAGTTACCGATAGAACCTGTGATTTCTCCGTCAATAAAGATGGTAGCTTGGGCTTCTAGGGGTAAGTTTTGGCGGTTGCCAGCATTATCAATGGCAACAGAGTAAAATTCGTAGGTTTTGCCCACTTCACCTGTGAAAATGGCTTCGGTGTCGGTGGTTTCGCTTAACCAAGGGGTAAATGCACCGCCATTGGTAGAGACGTAAATGGTATAGCTGGCAAGTCCTGAACCATCTGCTGTATCTTCTCCAGTCCATTGCACGACAAATTCGGTGGCTTCGGTGTTGCTGGGTAAGGCGGTGATGGTACTGGTGGGTTTAACAGCATCAAGGGTGTTGAAGATGGGAGGGGTGATGATGGGTTCATTCGTGTCGAAGATGATGTCGGCTTGGGCATCTATGACGGTTCCGGTGGGAACATTCCCTTTAGCGCGGATGGTATAGATAACGAAACCTTGTCCTTCTAAACCGTCTTCGTTGGGAGGTAAGAATCCTTCTAAGACGCTGATGGGGACTTCTCCGGTTTCGGGATCGATGGCTGTAAGTTCCCAGAAGGCTTCTCCAGTGGTGATGTCTATTCCAGCGAATACATCTACATATACGCCAAGGGTAGCAGTGAGATCGAGACGGTCTTGATAAACGGCTTGATTATTGGGAACTTCAAAGACAAATTCTCCAAAGCCAAAGTTACCTAAGCGGAAGGTGCGGAGATCGAGGTCACTGTCGAGTTTTTGAGTGATACGGACAGTTTGGGCGGGTGCGGTGGCGAGTTGTGCGTCGTTTTCAAAGCGGATGGTGTAGTTGAGGGGTTGATTGGCTGTTACCCATTTTTCTTCGCCGAAGCCATCGGGTCCAATGATGTCGTTGGGATCGTATGATTCTTCTTTATCTGTACACTTTCCGTTTTTATCTTTTGGTTTACCGTCAGGACATTCATCGCACTTTTCATTTATATTAGGTAAATTGAAAGTATCCTTTACTGGATCAAACTTGACATCGACTGAGAAAGGTACATCATATGCCCAATCATATGCTTCTAAAAATTGTAAGGATATTGTAAATATTTGTTCTAGTCCTGCACCAAGATCCCCAGGAATAAAATCGACAGTATCCACAACATTTAGTTTAGGAGAAAAAGTCATTTCAACTGTTTTCCCTTTTTGACGAAAATCTACTTCTATCTCAAAAGTTCGGCTATCTTTGTATTGATCTCCTTCACCTACTCCCCCAGCTAAATTACCAGGAATATCAAATGCCCAGTTATAATTAATATTTGCTTCATAAGTATATTTAATTGAATGCTCATCAAGGCTTACCTCTTGATCGCACTCAATATCTGTTTTGATCTTATTTCTAATATGCTCAATAGCTTTGTTTTTTACATCTTTTAGTATCTGTTCCAATTCATTGGTTGTTTTGCTACTGTGCCGGAAACCATTTGCCAATAACGAATATCCTTCAACGATTTGATCTTTATCGAAGTATGGTAAAAGCGGTGATGGGTTATCAGAAGATGTGCCTAAAAAGGTTTGCCAAATATCACCTACTTGATAACCAAATTTATAATATGCGGCAGGAATGAAAGCAGTACGTAAATACGTTTCTTCGTATAACAAGGCTGCTAATAAGGCAGGACCAACCTCCTCATACAATATATTTAAACCACCTTCAGTGTTTAGAATATCAGAATTTACTGTAGCATTTGTATCTATAGAATTGAAAGAAACTGTTCCTAAGTTGATATTTTCATTTTCAGCAATCTTAAAATTATTGATTTCTTGTATGTTATCCCCACTGATGATAACCAAATTGTATGTACCTGTTGGAAGATTACCTATTGTAAAATTACCATTTGCATCAGCTATAGCCGAAAATTGCGACAAAGGTAAATTTTCTTCTAATCTGGCAAATATAAAAGCATCGTTAGCAAATTGATTACCAATTACAATATTTCCGGTAATTGTAGATTGAGGAGAAAGTAGAATATCTACCTCAACATCATCTACTGTAACATTTATGTCTTTTATCCAAGTTCTTGTTTGATTTTCTGCATCTAATACAATAGTGTAAACTCCAGATTCAAGACCCTTAAAAGTGAATTTTCCTCCTGAATTTACTTGCTTTGATTGAATAAGATTATCATTTTTAAAAAGGTAGATACTTGTATCATTTAGTAGCCCTGGTTTACTATCTGTTGGTTGTGTTACTTGACCAGAAATTAATCTTCCTGGTTCTAAATCCAAGGTCAATCCAGTTATAGCTTCATCTTTTTCTAACTCAATAAGTTGAGATGTTTCTGAACTAAATAAATAATCTTGGATTTGAAACTTATAGGCTCCATGAGTTAGTTTTTCAAAAATAAACGAACCATCATTTAACGTAAAAGTGGAGAACGAGTCTCCAGTTACAGTATTCTTTGCCTCAATTCCAAGCCCTGCTAATTCAATATCGAAGTTTGATGCGAACAGATTACCACTAATTGAAGTACCTACAGATGCAATAACTTTAGATAATTCTAGTTCAATTAAATCGTAAGTATTTTGAGAATTTAGCAAATCTTCTGGCAGTAAATTGGCATTGCGTGACAACATTTCCAGATAGTCACCCCAAGTTGTCCCCACCTGAGTAATTAACTGTTCCCAAATAGGCTCAAATTCTTCATCAGACATCAAAGCAGGTTGAATCTTATCACGGACATCTTCCCAAGGATAAGGATCGCTTAATTGGAAAATATTAACCTCTGTATAAATACTTTCAGGATTAGGATCTACCGCACCATAGAAAGGAAGTAGATCACCTTGTCCTGGCATAATAATTCCGGGAGGTCCATCCCCTTCAACTGCACCATAGTGATTAAAGGATGAACCAAATAAATAGGTAACATCCCAACCCGGAAAAGGTTCACCTGCTGTTCCCACTATAGGGATGTTGTCAGGATCGAGGGAAATAGGTGCAGTGCTACTGACTTCTAATACAGGAGAATAGGCATCATTAAGTCCTTGGTTATACCAACCAATTTTTCCTTGAAAATGTCCAGCAGGATCGTGTTGAGGACGGCGTACAGATTCAGGGACATCTAGATAAGTTCGGAGATCGGCACCACCACCATTAACAACCTCAAAACCATCATCAACGATAAAGATATCTCCCTCTGCATTTTTAACCACCACATCATAAATTCCGGAGGTGGTTTGAGTGAGGTTAAATGTAGGATAGAACAGAGTTGAATCAACGAAGTAATAGGCTTCTGCACCAAACTCTACCCCATTTCCATCTCTTAGATAAGCCTTAACACTGCGATCAAACTTATTCCCATTAATCTCAATCGTGCGATTTCCAGCCGTTCCTCCAAGACCAAAATCTGTATCTAAAACCGCAAAATCAATGGTTTTCGCTTCTATCGTGTAATTAAACCCGTCGGTTTTGCCTGTATATTCAGGAACCGTATTCCCGTAAGCCATCACATAATAAGTGCCAGCTTCTGTGGTGGGAACGAGAATCTGCTGATCTGCTTCTAAGGGGACTTGATAAATAAAGTCAAAGTTGTTACGGGTGGGCATTTTCCCGTAACTGACATAAAACTCCGTAAATCCATAATCAGAGGACGTATATTGACCATCAAAATTAAATAACAGACTTTCTCCTGCTGCTACATCAACCCGATAGTAAACCGCCTCACCTTGATTGATAATGTCCGATGTGGGGGTATTGAGGGTTAACGCTTCCACATCAATCATCACCTTACCCAGAGATACCCCTAAATTATTATTATCATTGGTTTCTGCTACTTGGTTGCGAATATCACTCCGCACCAACACATAATAATCACCTGGAGTGACAGGAGTAGAACGAGATAAACTCGCAAAGCCTTGATAACTTTCACCTACAGCAATATTTCCTTGATGATTAAATTTATTAACCAAAACATCGTTAATATCCCAAGTTTGATCTTTGGATAAATAAACCGAATCAAACCAATTCCCTAACGCTGCATCAGTGCCTTGATTTTGGATAGTATAGGAGAATCCGACATCATCTCCTAATGTAATTACCGGATTAGGAATATTAATTGCTGTTACCACCAAATCCGCAGGTGGTGGCAGTATAATTTCTACAGATAACGGATCATAATTAGTATTATTTAGCTCCCCATTTCGCTCATAAATCTCATTTTTACTATCCACTACCGCGAAAGCATAGTAGCGTCCAGATAACCCACGAGGGATGTCAAAAGTCGAGGTTAAGGTGTTTTGATTGCCAATTGCTTGAATGTTTGTTCCTAAATAAACATCACTATTGCGATCTAAATTTTGGTCAAGAGATAGATAGAAAGAGGTATAGAATAATTCCTCTGTGGTTGCGCCATTATTAGCTATCTGCCAATTAATATTAAAAGATTGACCGCTAATAGCAGTTGCTGGAGCATTTACCGATTCTATTACTAGATCGGGAACATTGCTCAGAGTAATACTAATCTTCCCAGTGCTGGCTAAAACATTATTTTCCTTGCTACTTTCTTGGACACTATTATTATTATCAGTACGAACTAAAACATAATAATCACCCACGGTATTGATAGGGATAAAATTACTCGTTAGTTTCGTATATTCATCGCCTGCACCTAATCCATTATTATGATTTTGGTTTGTCAAAAGAATATCATCATTACTGATCACCTTATCTTTAGAAAGATAAATCTGATCCTGCCAAGTTTGAGAACTGGTTTGATTTGTACCAAAATTACTAACAGTCCAGGTAAAAGTTAGCGATTCTCCTGATTTAATATTCGTGTCACTGAGAATATTAATATTAGTGACTTGTAAATCAGCTATATCAGAGGTAAAGGTTAAGGGAATAACCGCATAGTTATTGGCTTCATTTCCTTCGTAAATAGTTTGCTTTGTGTCAGTAGTAACAAAAAGATTATATTGTCCAGCCGCAAGATTAAAGGGAATTAAGACAGGCTCAAAATTTCGTTGATAAAAATCTTGCGGCTGTAACAGTGCTTGATAAAAATTGCCATTTTTCTGATATACATAAGAACCATTACTCTCCTTAATAAACTCAAGTGTATTTTCTGGAAGTACGTCTGGCTTAGAATTAGTAGTCAGTAATTCAATATCATCACTGTTGCCAAGTATGTTGTCTTTAGAAATAACAATTTTATCAAAAATGGATTGATAGGATAATATAAAATTATCAAAACGGATGGTACTGTTCGTCCCCGTATTAGTTACAGTCCAATCTAAATAAAGATAACCTCCTCGGTTGACTGTAGTTTTATTAGCAGTCAGACTCGAAACAACTAAATCTTCACCAGGGGTGACAATAGTAACAGGTTCAGGGGAGAAACGGATATTATTCTCATTGTCCAGTTCATAGATAGTATTATTTTTGTCAGCAACAGCAACAACGTAGTAATCTCCTCTGAGATTTTCTGGTAAAGCCAGATAAGAAGCCCCTACTGAATACCCGGTATTGGCTAAAATAGTAGCAGTTCCTGTATTATCTGCGATAACCCCACTTGTGGTATTTGTAATTACTAAATTGAAGGTTTCTTCCCCTTCAGATTCCAAGTCGTTTTTAATCAGAATGGGAATGTTCTTAACTACTTCACCTGGTTCAAAAGTAACACTTCCACTGATTTGGAGATCGACTTCGCCACCTAGTTTATATCTAAAGTAATCAGAACCTTTTTGTGCTGTTCCATCTTCCGCAGTGTAAGTAACTGTAATGGCTTCTGTACTAGCTTTATCTAAAATAATTGGGAAATACAATTGTCCTTCAAATTCATGGGCAGTGACATCCCCTACAGAAATATTAGGAATTCCAGTCGTATCATTATCTATAATGTTTACAATGAAGCGAGTAGTTAATTGTTTTGAACCGTAAGTCATGGCTATAATTTCGACGGTTTCAGAATTTTCTGCTAAATTATCGTCAATAATAGTTAGCCCATTCATATAAGAAGAGTTGGACCATGTATCCTTGAAATATGTAACGAAATAGTCCTGCGTCGGTATTGCAGTTAAGGGATTGACTGCTTGTATATTAAAGAATAATTGTCCTCCATCTTCTCCTACTGTAAATACTTTAGTGGGAATGTTGTCTGGTAGTGTTTTTTCCTCATAAATTTCTGGATAGCGAATTTGATAATCACCTAAATAAATATCAGTTTCAGGATCGAATTCTAAATCTTTTGATAAATAGAAAGCATCCACCCAGTCATCAAGAAAAATATCTCCAATAACACTGATTTCAGTACCAATTGTTAAATTATGACCAGCAGCTACAGTGTTGGGTATGTTAACTGATTTAACCTCAATGTCTGAAGGAGGCGTTAAAACAATTTTGGTTGGAGTAGGATCAAATCCTGTATTATTCGACTCAAACGCCTGTTCGTAAACCGTTTCTCGTCCATCAGCTTTAACAATAAAATAATATTCTCCCGTTATATCCACGGGTAAGCCGACTGATTGGGTTTGAGTATAGCTACCATCGGCATTTAATACGCCACGATGTTCAAATTCATTTAGGAAAATATCTCCTCCATCAAGGGTTTGATCGCTTGATAAAAAGACTTTATCATACCATTGAGACTGTAAAGTTGCCCCTATACCTTTATTTTTAACAGTCCAAGTTAAAGAAACAAACCTTCCCGAAAAAGCATTATTCGGCGCAGTGACAGAAGTGATTTGTAAATCTGGTGGTGGGGTTAATTGAACATCAGTGGCACTCCCTACCCCCACATTATCATTTTCTTTTTGGAATTCATAAACGTTATTGTTAACATCGGTTTTAACAATAAAATAATAGTTATCATCAATCCCTTGAGGTAAAGTAACAGTCAACTGATTGCTATAACTTTCTCCGATTCGTAAATAATTTGGGTTGACTGCTTCCCCTAGATTAATGTCTGTTCCATCTAAGATATTATCTTTTGATAACCAAACTCTGTCATACCAGAATGGTGCATTGGTTGGCGCATTACCATTATTCGTAACAGTCCACTCGACTACTGTTTGCTGACTCGAAAATGCTGTTGTCGGTGGATTAACCGCAGTCACCTGTAAATTAGGGAAAGGCGAAAGAATAATATTAATCCGCGTATCATCAATGCGGATATTATCATTCTCGGCAAAATATTCAATTTTCTGATCGTCCGCATCCGTTTGAACTACAAACCAATGTTCCCCACTAATATCAATGGGAATCTCAATCAACTGCTTTCGTTCGATGGTTTCCCCTGCGCCAATTGTTCCAGTAAAATTAAAAGTCTTTAAGAAGCGATCGCCGCCTACCGTCTGATTTCCTGATAAAAAGACCTTATCGTTCCAAGTTCCCGTAATCGGATCGCTGCCTTCATTGGTAATAAACCAAGAAATTTCAATAGATTGCCCTGAAATCACCTCAGATGGGGCAACAATCCCACTAACTGTTAAATCCACTAATTCTGGTGCAATCAGACTAATGGGGACAGCATAGAGATTATCCGCTTCATTAGTTTCTGCTTGATAATCTCCTGGATAATCAACACGGAAGAACGGAGTAGGTTGAGGATATTTCCCATCTGCTAAGAAAAGCAAATAGCGATCGCCTGGATTTGTCCTCAGAGGTAAAGTAGTATTGACTGCATTGTTATATTCATTTCCTGCTGCAAGAGGGCTAACGGCAGCTTGATCAAAACGGGTGACATAGGTATCAACCCCATAATCAATTTTATTATCATCAGAGATATAAATCGTATCAAACCAGTTCGCTAAAGCGGTTCCTGTGCCTTTATTTTCAATAATCCAAGATAGATCGATGCTTTCTCCTAAAACAGCAGATTGAGGTGCATTTACTTCCTTAAAAGCTAAATTAGGAGATTTAACTTCAAAAGGTACAGCAACTATATTATCAGTGCGGCTATTTTCTCCCTGTGCGTCATTAGCATTAGCAACAAATAGTAAATAGCGATTTGCTGCCTTAGTTGCTTCTGTATTAGGAATAGTGGCTGATTGCTCAATTGTGTAACTACTGCCTTGAAGTAAAGGACTGTTATTTCCTGTATTAATTTCAAGCAGGAGGGTATCACTATTATCTAATGTCTGATTCTCAGAAATATAAACCCGATCCAGCCAATCCGCAGGGGCAGAAACATTACCATTATTAGTAACAGTCCACGATAAATCAATCGTTTCGCCAATGCCAGCCGACGCAGGAGCAGTAGGATTAGAAATAACTAAATTAGTTGCCCCTAACGCGATCGCAACGGCTCGAACGTTATTATTTTCGTTGGTTTCTGCTTGAATGTTATTCCGATCTGCGACAAAGAGTAAATACTGATTACCAGGAGAAAAACTGGGTAAAACAACATTCTTACTGATGGTATAGTTTGTACCTGCTGCTAAAGGCGTTTGCGTAGAGATATATTCCGAAGTAACTTGAACATCGCTACCGTCTAGGGTTTGATTGTTCGATAGATAAACCCGATCATACCAATCCTGCGTGGCGGTTCCTGTCCCTTGATTAGTAACCGTCCAAGTTAATGCAACGGTTTCACTTAAAATGGCTGCGGTGGGAGCGTTAGCTGAGGCAACAATTAAGTCGGGGAATTGATTGATGGCACTGAGGGTATAATTACCCGTCGCTCCGCTACTAAAACTTGTCGCCCTCACTGTATAGTTAATACCTGCTACAGGAATGAAACTGAGTAGGGAATTACCCCCCGTACCAGAGTCATCATCAAAAGTGATAACTTGCTGTGTGTCTGCATTAATCAGTTGCAGGTAAGCATCGAAGGGAGCGGACAAGCTAATCTCTACCCGCTCTCCAACGGTGAAATCTACTAAGTTATAGTCATCGCTGAAGCGTCCCAACCTAGTTGGGTTGTTTGTATCGCCTGTACTCAGGGTTCCTGTAATCGTCCCGTTGTTCGCAGACAGTGTTCCCAGAATCGGAGGTGCAGTTATCGCAAAAGCAACAGCGCGGACGTTGTTATTCTCATTGCTTTCTCCTTGCTGTTGGAAACCATCAGCAACAAATAGTAAGTAGCGGTTGCCCGGTGCAGTAACTGGCAGGCTAATACTACGACTGATGGTATAACTACTTCCTACTGCCAAAGGAGTCTGACTCGTGATTGATTCCGAAGTAACGAGGGTGTCATTTCCATCTAAAACTTCATCACTGGAGACATAAACCCGATCCGACCAATCCGCAGGTGCAGTAACTGTTCCCTGATTTTTCACTGTCCAAGTCAATTCTACAGTTTCTCCCAAAACGGCGGTTGTGGGGGCAGTAGCCGCAGTTATTTGTAAATCAGGAGCAGTAATATTGATGGAAACAACGCCATCAATATCAAGAAATTGCAATCCGTCATAGTAAACAGTAAAGCCGTAATCCCAAGTATCTTGATGAATCTCAAGGCTCTTAATGTCTGCTAAGGTGGGATTATCGGTTGTCGTTAAGCTCCATTCACTATCCCCAGTCAGAGGGAGACTATATTTTATCCACCGATTTAGGGGCATTGTGCCTAAACTCCCCTGAGGCTCATAGCGGAAACTCCCATTAGGACTCTTGAGAATGATAACCGGCTGATTGCCTTGGAAACCTATAGGAGTATTGTTAATGGCATAAGCCCAGAATTCTAGATGTGTTATACCAGTTAGATCCCAGCGAGCATCCTCTGGAATTTGATATTTAATTCCTGTATCAAAACCACTTTCAGTCACAAATTTTAGGGATTGACTGCCGATTTTGACGAAGTTTGTATCGTTGCTGACAGTAGCGTTAGCACCATCAGAGGCAAAAGTATTCCAATGGTTGGCATTGCCTTCGGTTAACTCTGTGTTGAGGATTGCTGTATTCTGTTCTACTCGAATAATCTGTCCCTTCAGGTTAATTAAGCCATAGTCCTCCTCAACTTTTAACTGCGCTAACTCTGCATCAGAAAGGCTTTTCCCTTGCACCAATACCGCAAAAATCGCCCCTTCGTCCCCCGCACTATCCCCCGTATTTAACACCGTATTTAACACCGTATCAACCCGATGTCCAACCTCCTCCAACACCAGATTGACTATTGCTGCTAAATCATTTTGATGCTGCGTGACAAACTCCGCCGACAGATAAATCCTTCCCGTCGCCGCCGCATACGCCCCATTCGCCCCATTCAACTGTGCCGACGAGAGGAATTCAATAGTTGGAATAACGTTAAAATCCTGATTCTGCCAAGCCTGTGCCAAACTTAAAGCTGTTTCAACCTCAAAACTTTCCCCAAATGCCAAACGCATCTTATCTATGAATCCCGGATTGGTGGCAAATTTCCTGAGATATTGCTGTACCTCTTTTACTACAATGCCATTGACATTGGTTAAATAGTTGGGATTAGAACCACCATTACCAAGATTAATTAATTCAAGTGCTAAAATGCCACTGTATGCTGCTAATACTTCTGGATGGAAAGCTACGGATTTTTTGCCATCTGTAACGGGAAAACTCACCTCTAACTCCCAATTTCCCCCTAAAGCTGCATTGCCTGTTTTTGTTGCCGATGCCCTAATATTTGCTTTTGTAATCTGATGTAACTTACGAATAAATTCTTCCCCAACATCTCCAGCAGCCACATTACACCCATAAAGTAAAATGCTTTTGCTTTGCCAATGCTGTAATAAATCAGCATATTTACTGATATTATCTAAATTAAGTTGACTATTTCCTAAATCCAAACATCCGGGCGCACCGTGAGAAACGATGTGAATGGTGGTAATTTCGGGATGCTGTCGTAAAAATGCGGTGATTTGTTTGATACCGTCTTGATTTGGGTTAAGAGCGATCGCTTCTACCCCCTCTGCAACTCCCGCCTGTAGAGTTTGATAATCGGAAACAGATGGATCAATAAAGACAACTATTCCTGAATCTTCTTTTGCCTTAAATCCCACATTCCTCACCCCATTCGCCCAAGCACCCTGTAAACCTTCTGGTGATGTACCAAACGCCAGTATCATCTTTTCACGAAAATCCGGTCTTTGAGCAAACTGCTGAAGCCGTTCCTCAGTATCTCGAATTGCTATTTGCACAACACCTAATAGATCATTATGGGTTAGCCCATTCAAGTTCAGTGTTTCAGAGGATTTGATTAGGATCATCGGTTTAACTGGGTGCTTGGTGTAGATATTGTCAGATTACCTGTAATTGACAATACACTAAAGCGTAAATACAAGCAAGTGTTACTTTGAACAAATTAATAATTGTTCACTGTAGTACCTAATCCCCATTACCCATTAAACATCTAAGTAGGTGAACACAATAAAACCAATCTGTGTAAAGAAACATAAAATCGCCCAAACCCTCTTCACTCTTGCCTTTTGCCTTGCCATAACGACAATTGGCTGATTCTATCTTCATTTCTCACTCCTGACTGGGCGCAGGCCCTGCGCCCCTACCTCCTATCCCTAAGTAGGGTTTGCTGATAGCGTAGCGTTAGCCATACTTCTAGTACACTGTGGCGTAAGTGAATGAACCATTCTAAATCCTCCAAAAGCCTATACTGTCTTCATTTTGACTTTTGACTTCCGCCTTGCGGTACTAGCCCTCACAGACAACTTTTTCAGCAAACCCTAATTAGGGCTTGCTAAATAAAGCTAAAATCATTTATTAATAAGGGTTTCGCGGATTTTTATCACAAAAGAGTGCAAGGTTCTGGCTGATGGTGTCTCAAAATAGGTGCATTTTTCTTTGTCGGATTTGGAAAATTGAGGATATCCAGATCGTTGAAACTGTTCCCAGTTAAGAGTTAAGAGTTCCCTGCCTTCACAGACAACTTTTTCAGCAAACCCTAGTTAGGAATTATGAGTGATTTCTTGGGTGTTAACTGCTGGTAACAGGGCGGTAAGGTGTGAGGTAACTTGACTGTAACGACGGGTAATGAGTAATGAAGAACGACATTGAATGGCGAGTTGATCTGTGTATCTTCCCAGGGTTTGGCGTTCAATTCCCCACAGACGGCTAGTACCAACAATGGTCAAATCAACATTTTCTGAGGCTGCAATTACGGATTGGATTGGTTCTGGGGATGTAACGCTTTTGATTTCAATGCGATCGCGCACACTTTGTGGTAATCGCTCAATCATGGCGTTGAGTTCATAACTTAATTCTTCTTGGACGTGATTGCCTTTAAAGACTTGTAAAACTTGTAAAATACAAGTATCCCGATTAATCAGCATTCTCAGGGCGATAATTAATGCTAAATCGTCGTGGATGTTGGCGCAGTAGGGAACTAATAAACTTTCAATGGCGTTGCCTCCCTTATCTACAAATACGGCGACATCTACCGGTGTGGTACTGAGAATTTGTCCGACTCTTCCCCCTAACCGATTGTTGCTAAAAGCTGGACGATGCCAACCGACGAGAACTAAATCTGGTTGTTCAATTTTGGCGATCTGTGCTGTTTCTCTGGCAACATTGCTAGATATGCGAACTATGGGATGGATATAGGAGCGTGTTTCTGGTGGCTCTAGGGTAGCAATTAATTCTTCTAATTTTTGGCGACGTTCGGCAATAAGTCTATCAGCTGCCGTTGGGGTACTTTCAAAGCCATAGTCTTCTTCGAGTTCAATGAAACTGAGGGGATAAACCACAGCAGGTTGTCGGTTATTAACAGCGATCGCAGTTGCCAACTGTAACAAACCTTTTTGGGTAGCGGGATTAGCCACTGGGACTAACATCCGATATTGGGTAATATAAGGTTCGCTGGGGACTGGTACGGCTTCTGCTGGGATTTCAGCTTCTGGTTCAACAACATCTAATCGGATCAGGCGTTTCGGATAAGTAAATTCCAGTAATGGTGAAGTCATGAATGTTGTCACCAAAGCCATAATTACTAACATGGTGAAAAGTAAGGGGGTAATCACGCCTAACTCTAAACCAATATTCAAGACAATTAATTCGGTTAAACCGCGAGTATTCATCAACCAACCCAGGGCTGATGCTTCCCGTTTGTCAATACCACTAATTCGAGCGGCTATATAAGCACCAGTAAATTTACCACCAATTGCTACTAATAAAATCAAGGCTGACAATAGCCATAAATGAGGACTGTTAAGCAAACCAATTTGTGTTTTTAAACCACTGTAGGCGAAGAATATTGGTAACAAAAATATAAGGACGAAATCTTCAGTTTTGATCGCTAATTCTCTGACTAACTCTTCATCTTTAGGCATGACTGCGCCTAATAAAAATGCCCCAAAAATTAGGTGAATACCGATAAATTCAGTAATTAAAGCGGAGGAGACAACCCCCATATAAATTACAGCCAGAACGAATTGACTCAACCGCCCAGCCCGACGATGATGTTTACTCAGACGTTTGAGAAACCATCGCCCAATTGTGAACATGAAGCCAATATAAGCAATACTTTCAATAATGGTGAGAATAGCTTGCCCGTCAATACTACCGTGACGAGCGACAGCGATCGCTACTGCTAAAATACACCAAGCTGTCACATCATCTACTGCCGCACAAGTTAAGGCTAATGTCCCCAAACGAGTTCCCTGTAAGTTATTTTCGGTGATAATTCTCGCCAACACCGGAAAGGCAGTAATTGACATTGCTGCCCCTAAAAACAAGGCAAAGGGGACAAAATTGACCTGGGTACTAGAAACTAAGGGATAAAGGACAAAAGATAATACAAAAGCCGAAGCAAAGGGAACAATAATACTGAGATTAGAAATAAGAATGGCAGTTTTTAAGTTACCACTCAGATATTTGGGATTTAATTCCAACCCAATCAGAAACATGAAAAATATTAGCCCAATTTGCGATAAAACATTCAAATAAGGCATGGTTTCTGGTGGAAACAGGCTATGAGCTAAACCAGGAGCAATTAAACCAAATAATGATGGACCAAGCATGATACCAGCGAAAATCTCGCCGATTACCAATGGTTGTTTAATTGCTTTGAATCCCAGTCCCACAATTCGAGAGAGTCCAATTACAATTAATACTTCAACCAAAACGAGAATAACCGTGTGCATATTTTCCTCATTGACGATAATTGAGTTCACTATGATAATTTTTGACAATATAGCAGGAGTCAGGAGTTAAAAGTCTCTTAGTGTATGGCTTTTATTGTATATTCTGGCTCTCATCCCAGTGCATACCGCTATAGTTCAAATTGTCAACATAATTAGATATATTCTCAACTATTTTTATTAATTCAAGATGTTAATTATTGTTACCTTGCTATCTTGATTATCTCAGAAAATCAGTATTAATTTGTTGTTAAACTGTCAATAAACTTGAGAATTAGCAAGTATAAAACCTAAATCAAGAGAATCAAGTGGTCAGAACCTTTGATTAATAAATTATTTCCGCATAAAAGCTGACAATAAACCATAAATTCTTAAACAGTCCTCTGATTAAAAATTAGAAAAAATGTCTCAGGTGTAACCTAAAATACTTGCCGGCAAATCCTGTCTTTCTTATTCTGTCTTCTTCTGACAAAGGGCGCAGGCCCTGCGCCCCTACCTCCTGAATCGAGGAAAGAATTTGGGTTTATAGCCAAAAAATTGTAAATATGGCGTTAAATTTTGTTAAGATTAGATACGGCGTTAGCTTTGCCCCCTGTCCCCTACCTACGAGACGCTTCATGCTGCGATTAGAACATATCAGTAAAATTTATCCTACAGGCGAAGTTCTTAAAGATGTCAACTGGGAAGTCAAACCAGGAGATCGTATTGGTTTAGTTGGTGTTAACGGTGCGGGAAAATCCACCCAATTGAAAATCATCTCTGGGGAGATTGAACCCACCGCTGGAGAAATTATTCGTCCCGCCAGTCTACATATAGCTTATCTTAACCAAGAATTTGAGGTTGACCCCACTCGTACAGTTAGAGAAGAATTTTGGACTGTATTTAAAGAAGCTAATGAAGTGCAGAAGGCTTTAGCTCATATCCCTCATGAGATGGAAACAGCTAATCCAGAAGAGTTAGATGAGCTAATTCATGAGTTAGATCGTTTACAGCGTCAGTTTGAAGCTTTGGATGGATATAATTTAGACTCACGGATTGGTAAGATATTACCAGAGATGGGATTTCAACTAGAAGATAGCGATCGCCTAGTTAGTGCCTTCTCCGGTGGTTGGCAAATGCGGATGAGTTTAGGAAAAATCCTCCTGCAAAAACCTGACCTATTACTACTGGACGAACCGACAAACCATTTAGATTTAGAAACCATTGAATGGTTAGAAAATTACCTCAGAGGTTTAATTACCCCAATGGTCATAGTTTCCCATGACCGGGAATTTTTAGATCGTCTGTGTAACCAAATCGTTGAAACTGAAAGAGGAGTTTCTAGTTCTTACCTGGGTAATTACTCATCCTACCTGCAACAAAAAGCCGAAAATCAATACGCACAACTCAACGCTTACGAACGTCAACAAAAAGAATTAGAAAAACAACAAGCATTCGTAGAAAAATTCCGTGCCAGTGCCACTCGCAGTACCCAAGCGAAAAGTAGAGAAAAACTACTTGATAAAATTGAACGCATTGAAGCACCGACAGGAGGAATGAGAACCCTACATTTCCGTTTTCCTGATGCCACTCGTAGCGGTAGAGAAGTAGTAGAAATTAAGGACTTAACCCATATTTATGGGGATAAAATTCTGTTTTTATCCGCAAATCTGCTGGTGGAAAGAGGAGACAGAATTGCCTTCCTTGGTCCCAACGGTGCAGGTAAGTCCACACTGTTAAAAATTATGATGGGTGTTGAACCACCCACAGAAGGGATTGTGAAATTAGGTGATCACAACGTGATTCCTGGTTACTTTGAACAAAACCAAGCGGAAGCCTTGGATTTAAATAAAACCGTCATGCAAACCATCCATGACGAAGTTCCCAACTGGACAAACGAAGAAGTCCGCACATTGTTAGGCAGATTCTTATTTACTGGTGATACTGTATTTAAGAAAGTTGCGGCATTGAGTGGAGGTGAAAAGGCTCGATTAGCATTGGCAAAAATGCTATTACGTCCAGCCAATTTAATCATCCTGGATGAGCCTACCAACCACTTAGATATTCCGGCAAAGGAAATGATGGAAGAGGCTTTGCAAAACTATGATGGTACAGTCCTTGTAGTTTCCCACGACCGTTATTTTATCTCCCAAGTAGCTAACAAAATTGTCGAAATTCGTGATGGTGATTTTCATGTTTACTTAGGAGATTATCACTACTATCTCGATAAGAAAGCTGAGGAAAAAGAACTGGCGGAATTGGCAGCAGCAGAAGCCGCAAAAGCCGCTAAAAAAGCCGCTAAATCTGCAAAAGCTGGAGCAAAGCAGAAATAGGTAATGTCGGCGAATGGGTGACTGATTGTGTTTCTGGCTTTCTGTCACCTATTTTTTAATTATGATAATTGAACGCAGATGAACGCAGATAAACACAGATAAATATGGATGATTATTCTGTGCAGTTTCAAAAAAAATTAGTATAAAAGAGAAATTACATAGTAACAATACCCACGGACGCAAAAACTTGTTTTGCTGTTAATTGCAAGTTGGGAAAGATTGAGGAAAGCAATTGATAGCGAAGCGCTCCGTAGGAATCATTGTTTTGAAATAATCGCTTTTGATATTCGTCTTCTACTAATGTACAAATTGTAATTGTTGGCAGTTTGATTTTGCCAATATATTCTCTACCACCAATGCCTAAATAATCTACAATCCAATATTCAGGAACAGCTAATAGGGCGTAATCTTCAACTTTGCGAGCATAATCATTTTGCCAGTTTGTGCTGACGACTTCAGCAATTAGTTTAATTGACTTTCCTGATGTAATTACAGGCTCTTGTTGCCATAATGGTTCATTGATTAGTTGTGTTTGGTCTAATACGATCACATCGGGACGAAAGGCTGTGTTTGTTCCCAATAGTTTGATCAATTTCTACATTCAGTTTTCGCCCAATTAAAGATGATACCTGTTCATGGGGTTCTGTTGGTTCGATCTCGATTAATTCCCCATCAATAAGTTCATAGCGATCGCTGTCGCCATACTGAGTAATAAATTCATTAGCTGTAATTAGTTTTAGGGGTGATTGTACCATGATTATGTTTCTTGCTGATTAAATAAAGATTATTCTGTCGTTTGGAAACCGCATCTACATAAAGAAAACTTAATTTAACACCCATAAGCATTGCTAAACTTCTACAATACCTATAATATATCTAATGTTATCATCAATGAATCCTCAGTCACCATAAAAACAACCCAAAAGCCAATTTATTTGCAAACAGATGTTATCTAAACTAAGAGTTCAACATTACAAAAGCCTTTTTAATACGCAAGTGGATTTAGAACCATTGACTGTATTTATCGGTCCCAATGGTTCTGGTAAATCTAATATTTGTGAATCTTTGGCTGTATTGTCTGATTTTTTGAATAGACTTGTAGATTATACAGGAAATACAGAAGCGATAGGTTTTTTATCTCAGTCATTGACAACTTTAAGTACAAATCCGCAAAGTCTTGAATCTAAATTTTGGCATGGAAATACAGATTTTATCTTATTAGAGGTTAGCGCACTGACTGAAAATACTCATCCTTTTTTAGATATATCAATTCATCTTGATTATCATAAAAGAACAATTCTAATAGAAAAAGATGACATAAAATTTAATCCACAACCTTCAACAATTGGGGTCAGAAATTTTCTAGTAAATCATCAATATTCAGATTCTCCAGTTGCTAAATCATTAAAAAAAGTCAGTATCTATGATTTTTCTCCAGGTGATATTTCTAGACAAACTTCCACAACTCCAATAATGAAGAAAACCGGAGAAGGAATAGCTTATGCTTTGCTGGATATTTTATTAGCTAATCGTGAAGGTTTCGATGAATTGCAGGAACGTTTAACAAAGCTTGTTCCTAATATAAAAAAGATCGTCTTACCTCGCGGAGAAAATCAGACATTTTCACTGGAATTGGTAGATAGATATTCAGAACACCATATCCCTGCATCTGACATATCAGATGGAACATTGAGAATTTTGGGTTTTTTAACTGCGCTGTATCAAGAAAATACTCCAAGTATTATTTGTTTTGAAGAAATAGAAAATGGAGTTCATCCTTGGCTACTGCATAAAATGATGGAGTTGCTAAAAATTGTTTCCACCGAAGGAATAACTGGTAAACCTGTGCAGGTTTTAATTACAACTCATTCTCCTGTTCTTTTAAATTACGTTGAACCCCATCAAGTGCGTGCTGTTGAATTAGATAAAGA
This sequence comes from Aphanizomenon sp. UHCC 0183, assembly GCF_009712065.1. Lineage (NCBI taxonomy): Bacteria > Bacillati > Cyanobacteriota > Cyanophyceae > Nostocales > Aphanizomenonaceae > Aphanizomenon > Aphanizomenon sp. UHCC 0183. The sequence goes on from NZ_VILC01000029.1 coordinate 20,991, forward strand.
AGGTAAAACTCAAGTTCATAAATTACCTATAGATTCTGTCCGATTTCAAAAAGCTTTAGAAGCTTATGATGGAGCATTAGGTGAACTTTGGTTTACAAATGTGTTTGGAGGAAATCCAGAATGAGTCGTCGGATTCGGATTGGACTAATTGCTGAAGGGGAAGCAGAATTGGGTGCAAGTATTCCTTACATTAAACCAGAAGATGGGGGGAAAGTTATTGAAAGAAATAATGAAGGCGCACTCCATACTTTAATTAGACGAGAACTTGAAAATGCTGGATTTCCTGATTGTGATTTCATCCAAAGACATCCATCAATTAAAGAAAGTCAAAAACTTACTTTACGAACTGGACACTCTATTTTAGATCCAAAATATCTAGCTCAAATTGTTATTTTGTGGAAACCAGAGGATGTAGACATGATCCTCATTGTGGTTGATGCTGATGATAAACTAGAGCAAAGACAAATTGATTTAGAACGAGCTTTAAATAAAATTCGTGATAATCATTTAGATATTAACGAGGAAGTTATTAGCGATCGCTCTGCGGGAGGTTTAGCAATTAGAAATTTTGAGACTTGGTTACTTGCTGATACCCAAACTGTTTCAACTATTTTAGGTGTAGAGTTAGAAAAACTGGAAAATTTAGAGCATTTAGACAATACAAAGGATATTTTGGAGAATGCAATTTCTCAATCAACGTATTTATCTGAAGATACTAGCAATCAGCGATCGCTACAAATTCGCTGGAACTTAGGTAAACAGATTGATTTGGCAATAATCAAAACTGGCTGTCCACAGGGATATGCTGCTTTTACACAATCTTTACTGGTAGCGACGAAAGCAGTTAAGTAGGTTGGGTTATTGTGTAGGGGTAAAGCAAGAGCTTCATAGGTTTCAACTTAAGCTCAAATCCCTACCACATCTCGTTCCTAGTCTCTGACTAGGAATGCAGTTGATGAGGCTCTGCCTCTAATATCATTGAAGGCAGAGCCTTCTAGAATTCATTCCCAGTCAGAGACTGGGAATGAGGTAAGTTGAGTTCTTTGCGGGATAGATGTTTTACGTTAAGTTGACACCAATAAGCTTTTGCTTTACCCTCACCTCACTACAATGCCTAAGTCATACTTACTTTGATTTTGCTTCCAGATTTTCCAAACGGCTTTTCAATTCCTGATTTTGCTGTTTGATTTGATCAAGTTCCTCACGTAACTGCTTCAGAGTTTTGTCTGTGCCGATATTCTTTTGCACTTTACCAACTTCCTCTTCAGCATAGCGACGGACTCGCCCATCTGCCGTTTGATTGGCTAAAGATTGCAAAATACCGATCGCTTTTGGTGTTTCCATTTGTCCCAAGGCTGTTAAAACTGCTACCTGGGTTAAAAAGAAAGTCTCTCTGGCAATTTCCGCCAACCGATCTAAAATCCTTTCTATATTAGCCGGAGTTTGACCAGTGGATATTTTGCCCACTGCGCGAATTGCGGACAGGCGTAATGGTTGCGGTATCCCAGCTTTCGTGTATTCCAGGAGTAAATTTAAAGCCGTTTCTGAAGATTTGAACTCAGCCAAACCAGCTACAGCCCCACTACGGACAACTTCATTCCAACCAGCCCTTTCTTCTAACACAGATTTGAGTAACTTGATTACTTTGTCTTCATGGGGTTTATCTTCTAAATGCGCTGCTGCGATCGCCGCAATAGTTCGACAAGCCGCAGCTTCTACATAGTAGCTGGCATCACCATCTTGGACAAAACTTTTCACAGCCTTGTAGCTGTTATGAGTTTTAATTTGTGACAAAGAACTAATTACCGCCCGCCGCACAAAGGGACTAGGATCATTTAATCCAACGACTAAACCATCAAAAGCTTGATCTAGTTGAATTTCTGCGAGTTCTTTGGCAACTTCGACCCGTACACCCCAAAAGGGATCATTTTTCAAAGCTGAGGATAGGGCAAGAGTCGCTTCTAATCCGCCTTTTTTCGCTAAAGCTTCTGCTGCATAAATGCGGGAAATAGGATGAGGATCAAATTCTAATTGGGCTTTTAATTCAGAAATTGGGTATTCTAAAGTGACAGTTTTGAGATAATTATTACCAACATCAAAGCTAATAAAATCAGGCTTTTGTGTTAAGGGAAAGTAAAAACTTTGTTCTTTTTCATGGACTCGAACTGTAAAAGTTGTGAGTTGGGGATTTTCTTTATATCCAAAACCAATGGGAATTCTCAGATTAAATAAATCCTTACTATCGGCTTCAGCTTGGGTTTGGGTGACAGTCACCTTCGCTAAATTTGCGTCACCATCCCAGGCATAAGCTACTTTAAAGTCAGGATGACCACCACGATAGACATATTGATCAAACAGGAAAGCTAAATTGCGTCCTGTGGCTTTTTCAATCGCTCTTAATAAGTCTATCGTTTCTACAGTTTGGTGGGCGTTATCTTGAACAAAAGTTTGCACAGCTTGCCAAAATAACTCATCGCCCAATTCTGCGCGAATCATGTGATAAACACAAGATCCTTTTTCATAAATGTGGCGATCATAAAGTTCGATCGCTTCCCGATAAACATGAGTTACCATTGGTCTACGGTAGCGACTACTATCTTCACTGAAATAACTCCGCGCTTCCGATAACCGATAATATGCCGCTTCCTGGTCGCCATATTCCCGTTCGGTCCACATTACCTCCGAATAGGAAGCCATCCCTTCCTTAATCCAAGCATGGGACCAATGTTTAATCACCACCAAATCCCCAAACCATTGGTGTGCAAGTTCATGAACCACCAAACTTTCGGTATTGCGATTATCTAATATTGCCCGTTCATCTAGTAAACAGCGGTCAGTCAGGAGAGTCGTGGAAGTGTTTTCCATACCTCCAAAAATAAAATCATCTACACAAACCTGGGCATATTTTGGGAAAGCGTAGGGATAACCATACTTTTCGCTCAAAAATTCGATCATTTGGGGAGTTTTGCCCATGCTGCGTTTAGCATCTGCTTCTCGTCCCTTTTCGACGTAGTAGGTAACGGGTTTATCATGCCACTCGTCCCGAATTTCGGCAAAATCGCCCACTGCCAATGTCATCAAATAGGTAGGATGAATTTGTTGTTGGGACCAATGGTAGGTTGTGTATTTTGCCTCTTCTACGGTGTCAATGAGTTCACCGTTGGAGATAGCAACTAAGGGTTGAGGAATGCGGACGCGAATTTCTGATGTTGATAACTGTCCAGGGTAATCGAAACAAGGAAACCAATAGCGAGAATCTTCGTCTTCTCCTTGTGTCCAGACTTGGGTGGGTTTGTGGGGGTAGTGTTTGTCTGGTTGGATGAAGTAAATACCCCGTTGGGGTTTTTCGGCTGCGTAGGCGATCGCAATTAACAAACGATGACCAATTTCTGTAGGCTGTGATAGGTAAATACAAAGCTGTTCGCCATCATATTCAAACTTTTGTGTAACTTCGTTTACCTGTACTGACTCAATCTTCAAATTGACAGCATCCAAAGTCAACCTATCAATCCCATTCCGCACTGGCAATAGGCGAATACTACAACTTCCGTAGCAACTTTGGTTTGGGATATCCAAATTCAGATCCAGAAAAATATGTTCTACCTGTCCAGGTCGGTCAGGGTTATAGTGTGGTTTTGCCCCCGGTAATTCAAAACGCTTGTGTCCTGTTTTTTCAGTATCAAAATAAAACTGCAACATTTATTATTTCTAGCCTTCTAATCCTAAAACATTTAATGGGGTGTAAGTCATACAAATACAGAAGTGTAGCGTAGTATGACATTTTTTGCCTGTTTGATTCTGGTAACGTCGGCACTACCTGAATCTACAGATTGACAAAGCTGATTTAGCTACTGTTGTCACACTTAAGAACTTAAGTATGTAACTCTTCTCTGCCTCTGTTCCAGAGGGTATTCATCCGTGATCCATAATTATTGATTACAAATACTACTAATTTTCCATATAGTTTTAGAATAACTGGGAGGTGACAAATTGACTATTGTTTTCAAAGGAATAAAATATCGTTTGCGGATTCAGTCTTGACCATAGTGGAGTATTATTTAAACCCAATTACAAATTTTTGCTGATCATAGATTTCCGATTATATCAGTAAATACCGTGAAAATAGCGGAAATTAGCGATAAAAAAGAATTCAAACATCAGAATTCATGAGCATTAAGTTTTTTCAGCACTTAATTGTAAACTGTATCTAGGAGTCGAGTATGTCCAACATTTTTATACTCAATGTGCAATATCCACTGATATCAACGAAACTGACAAAATCCTCAAAATATAGTTCTTTTAATGAATTTTTGCCTAGATAAATTTCCCCAACCACCAATGAGCATTTCATTGAATCTGTTATATCATTTACAACAATAAGGAGTATTTACCAGTGTCTGCAAAAAAACCATCGTTCTTAATCCCTGTGATTGGTACTGCTGTAATTATAGCAGGGGGCATAGCAGCTTATATGTACCTCAAGGGTGGTACGAATAGTTCTAGCCCTTTAGGTAGTGCTAAATTAGTACCTGCAACTGCATTAATGGCAACTTATATTGACACTAATCCTGAATCTTGGAATAAGTTGCAGCAGTTTGGTACACCGGAAGCGCGGAAATTACTAGGTAAAGAGTTCCAGAACTTCAATCAACAAATGTTGAATGATAGTAAGATATCCTACGAAGCAGATATTAAACCTTGGGTTGGTGGAATGATGATTGCGGTACTACCACCAGATGCAAAGAAAGTATCTCAGGACAACTTTCGCGCATCCGAAGCACCAAATTATTTGTTGGTGGTCGGGATTAAAGATAAAATAGCTGCTTTGAAATTTGCAAATAAGTTGAAAGACCAAAAAAACGTCAAAATTCAAGAATCTGACTACAAAGGTCAAAAAATTATCGAATCTACGGGTCAAGGTCAACCGACTTATGTAACGGTTGTGAATAATGACTATTTGCTTTTAACATCCAATAAACAAGCTGTAGAAAAAGCGATTGATACCTATAAAGGCGAACCTTCTTTTGTCACTAAAGAAGGTGCAAATGATATTCTGAGCAAAGGTGTGGATGTTAAGAATGGTTTGGCGCAAATTTATGTCCCTGATTATGCCAATATGATCCAACAATTAACGGCATTTAATCCTCAATCTAAACAATTACCCCCACAAACTCTGGCACAAATTAAGCAAGTGAAATCATTAACAGCAGGGGTGGGAATAGATGATGACGGCTTGCGATTAAAAGCAATTGTGAATTTAGATCCCCAACTAAATAAATTCCAATATCAAGCTACTCCCGCCAAGATTGTGGGACAATTTCCTAGTGAAACTTTGGCTTTAACTAGTGGACAAGGTATTAGTAAAAGTTGGGAAAATTTTGTGGAACAGTCCAAAGATTATCCTGAATTAAATCAAGGAATTCAACAAGCGCGGACTCAACTAAAAGCTCTGCAAATTGATTTAGATAAAGATATTTTTGGCTGGATGAATGGCGAGTTTGGTTTAGGTGCAATTCAATCTAATCAAGGTTTATTAGCTAATGTAGGTTTTGGCGGTGCGTTAGTATTGGATACGAGCGATCGCAAAACTGCCGAAGCTACCTTCATCAAACTCGATAATTTTGCCAAACAGCAATCTCTCAACGTCGCTCAAAGAAACATTGGTGGTAAAAATGTCACAGAATGGCAAATCCCCCAACAAGGCGCTCTCGTGACACATGGTTGGCTCAATGATAATACAGCATTTGTGGCTATTGGTGGACCCGTTGCGGAAACACTAGCAAATCGCAAAGGTGCAGCACTTGATCAAAGTGATACCTTTAAAACTGTTACAGGTTCTTTACAAAAACCCAACGGTGGTTATTTCTATTTAGATATGGACAAAACCAAAACCATAATTCAGCGTGTATCCGCTCAAAGTCAACCTTTACCTGCGGACGCTACCGCTATTCTTGATTCTATTCGTGGTGTTGGTGTGACTGTTAATAGTCCTAGTAAATCCATGACTCAAATGGAGATGTTGTTATCTCTTAAATCTGGTAAGGGGAAGTAATATCCTTTATGATTTTTTTTCACGCAGAGGCGCAGAGGCGCAGAGAGTAGTTTGTAGGGTGCGTCAGACCCGATAATTTGGTAAAAAAACAGATATCTTCTATCTGACGCACCTTATTCATTAGACATCTGGTGAAAATGGCGTTGCTGAATTGAGGTATGAAATTCCCAAATTGAATCTTTAAAACTCTTACCTTTGCGTCTTTGCGCCTTTGCGTGAGACTAAAATTCATACCCTTAATCAGCAACGCCAAGATTTCTAGAATAATTGAACGCAGATAAACGCAGATAAACGCAGATAGGAACGGATGAATTAATGGATTTGATGATTCTGTACAGTTTGATATAAAATTGTGATTATTCCATGACGGCTAATACGGATTTTGGTAAGAGTTTTTCTTTAAACCAAATAATTCTGGCGGGTACGTTATCTAGTTTGATTCCGGCTTTTTCTAGGTTCAATCTTTCGGAAATTGCTAAAATTAAGTTATCACAATTAGCCTTTCTAACTTGAGCAAATTTCTTTTGTAAATATTCTGGTCGCCAATAACCAACAATTTCTAATATAAACACTCTTCCGTCTGGATGAACTAGCCGAAAATCGGGAATCATCACACTACCAGGAATGGGAATTAAATCTACTTCTCGTTCTAATATCCAACCACTTTTTAAGGCATCCCATTTACTGGCAAATGATTCCTCTAACATACTATCATAGGGTTTGCCGGGAGGATAGTGGGAAACTAAGCCACATTCTGAATTGAGGGTGAAACGTCCGGTTTTCCATTCGTTTGTGTAAAAATCACGGGTTTTTAAGGTCGCTGATAAACTCCATTTGGTAACATGAAGTAAGGCGGGAATTAGTTTGGCTATGGCTAAACCGTAGCGGGTGCTGGGAGTAAATAAACTTGTCGGTCCATCTACACTAATTGTGAAACCATGATCAGCATCACCTTCAATATAAGCCATTAATTGAAATAGCTTTAAATAACGAAATAAGAGTTTATATTCTCCGGGAACATTGCGATGAGCATTTAATACTAATTGACTAGCTTTATAGAAAATTCCCTGGACTTGAGATAAATTATAACGATGTAAAACTTCTTCTGGTTTAGGAGTATCAAAAGCAGTTAATATTTTATTTTCCGATAAATCAGCATAGAGTCCATTTTTGATTTGAGCAGGTAAAACTTCTTGATTAAGTTCTTGAGTTAAATTATCAGCAATTTTATTTAAAATCATATCAGTTGATTCTTGACTAGCAACGGATTTTGCTGCTAATGCAAATACTTTTGCTCTTAACATGGGTGGTTCGAGGGGACTAACTATTTCAAAGGTGCAAAAACCACTTTTGAGAATATAAGCTAAACCCCGTTTCATCCGGTAATCTGTGGTATCTCCTTCAAAGTCTGCTAATTGACGTTCTAGTAATCCTTGAGTTTTCCCGACTGCTTCCTGAAAGAACTTAATTAATTCAGTCGCTAAAGTTAAATGTTTTTGATCAAGTTTCAGTCTTTTTGGGATAATTTCTTCGCCGTTTTGGCGGTGTATCAGTAGGTCTGTTGGTAACATCTTTCTTTTCTGGGGAATAATTAATTTCTAATTGTTCTGCTGCTTTTAAATCCCTTTTATTTCCAGTTCCATAAATAACTTGTAAATTTGCTTTTTGCGGCTTTTCTTCCTGATTGTTATTTTCCCCCCTCCGTCTGGCGGAAGTTCCTTCTTCGCTGGTGTCTTCGGCGATGACTTCATAGAGAATTGCTTGTTTATTTGCTAAATTTCCTTTTCGTAATATTCTCCCTAAACGTTGAATGTATTCCCTGGTTGAACCTGTTCCTGATAAGATAATGGCAATGCTGGCTGCGGGGACATCAACACCTTCATTTAAGACATTGGAAGCAACTAAGGTATTATATTCACCTTCCTTAAACTTAGTTAAAATTTCATGTCTTTCTTTGACTGGAGTTTGATGAGTAATTGCGGGAATTAATAAGTCTTGAGAAATTTGGTAAACTGTAGCATTATCAGCGGTAAAAATTAAAATTCTTTCGGGATAATGGGTAGCTAATAGGTCTACAAGTACCCGGATTTTCCCATCTGTTCCCAATGCGATTTCTTTGGCTTGACGATGTGATAACATTGCTCTGCGTCCAGCTTGAGAACGCGCACTCATTTGCACAAACATCTGCCAACCTTGTAAACTTCCTAAAGATATTTTTGATTGCTTTAAAAAATCATTGCGAGTTTGAATTAACTGATTATATTTTTCTCGTTCTAATTGGGATAATTTAACCTTAATTTGCACAATTTCATGAGCAGCTAAAGCCTTTCCGGCTAAATCTTCAGCGCATTTGCGATAAACTTCTTTACCAATGAGGATATCTAAATCAGCGTGTTTTCCATCTGTGCGTTCTGGGGTTGCGGACAGTCCTAACCGATAGGGTGCGATCGCATATTCGGCAATGACTCTGTTAAAATCTGTAGGTAAATGGTGACATTCATCAAAAATTATTAACGCATATTTATTACCCAAATTTTCTGCATGAATAGCCGCACTATCATAGGTAGCAACTAAAATCGCGGTTCTATCCCGTGAACCACCCCCCAGTAAACCCACTTCTGCATCAGGAAAAGCCGCTACTAAGTGAGCATACCACTGGTGCATTAAATCCAATGTTGGTACGACAATTAACGTCGTGCGCGGTGTAGCTTGCATCGCCATTTGCGCCAAATAAGTCTTTCCCGCCGCCGTAGGTAATACAACTACCCCCTGTCGTCCTAACCGTTTCCAAGCCGCTAATGCCTCATTTTGGTGGGGATAGGGTGTCATTTCTAAACTAGCAACCAAATCCAAGGGGTAAAAAGCCTTGGCTTCATCAATAAAATCTGTGGCTTCAGCTTGGAGTGCTTCCACTAAGGAACGGTATCTAATTGCGGGAATACGGAATTTTTCTACCCTATCATCCCAGGTTGCATAGTCTATCCATGTTTTACTTCGTGGTGGTGGGTGTAAAATTAATGTACCACGATCAAAAGTTAATGTCGGGTGACGAGCCATTTATTTTTTCTTAGTCCGGTGACACTGATTTAACTACTCATAACGCAAAATGAGCATGATGACTAATATCAATGTCGGTTCTTCGGTACTTGTTATACTAATTAGCCGAAATTCATAAGAACACCCGGTAAGTGGGAAACGAGCGCGTCTTTAGACCTGAGAGGGAAACGACACGAGCGGTTTTAACCGCTGTGGATATTAAAATTGAAACCAGATTTTTGATTGGAATCTGGAAACCAACTCCCATTTCTGGGGTAATGTTAGCTTCGACCTGTTATAAGAGCTTGTTAGGCTTGCAACACTGTTCCAGTGACCTTAGAACTGTTTAATCACAAGCGACAGAGCAGGGAACTAGCTTCGCATTCCGGGGTGTCGTGACTCAAATAACGGCTACCATGAGAGTAAACTCAGGGTGGTCTGGTCAGTACGGCTTGCTTGATTACTCTTGCAAGCCCAGTCCCTTTAGGGCTGGGTTACTGACAGTATAGAAAAAATTAAGACCATCGGTGATGTTTATATAGCGGTTATCGCCCTTGATGCAATACAATCTAGGGCGCAGACCCTGCGCCCCTACAGGCTTTACAATTAGCTGACTGTATCTCGCTCAAGTGCATACTGCTCGCTATATGGCTGTCGCTGGTTTATCTAATTATCGCAGTGATCATGCCCTAGCGATCGCCAATATGGCATTGGATATGCAAAAATCTGTACTTAAGTTTAATCAAAAAAACCCAATTCCCAATCTCCCAACCTGCAACAGCTACAATGAGAATTGTTGTGATGTTCTCTATTAGCTAAAGTGTCAGACCCTTTACCATTGCGCGAGCATTATCTCGCTTTAATTAACGATATTATCGAAACCACTCTCAAGGGTAAAATTAGCTCTGTAGAGCAGGTTTATCAAATGTTGCTCAAAGGTATCACTTCCGGGACTGGGGAGGTGTTTGAATTAGTTTTGAGCGATCGCCTGAATACGATCCAATCTCAGGTAGACTCGGAAACCGATGAACTGAAAAAAGCCAAAGCCACCCGCAGCTTACGCGCTGCCAAAACCATCCAAACACAATGGCAACGGTGGCAAGAACAAAATAAAGCCACTGAAGCGATATCTCTATCTATGCGGGAAATTACCACAGCCACCGCAGATGAGCGATTAACGGCTTTGCTACGAGCTACTGATCCTAATCAGAAGTATCCCTTAAATTTGTCTCAACTTCAACAGTTAGCCAAATCTTTACAACAATTTGCCGGTGCTAATCAAGATTTTCAGCAAATTGCTGACGGGATTAATCGTGGTATCGCTTCTTGGCAAAGAATCCAAGCAAATTTACTGAATTGGATGTATGAACGCAAAAATTCATTAGGATTTGGAGGTGTACCTGGAGAAAATAGTCCTTGGGCAAGTTGGGCTAAAGTAGTTAATAGTGAAGTTCCCCAAGCATTTTTTCAGATTCTAGCCAAAGAACAATCGGCTTTGGAATTTGCTCAACAACAACAGCAAATTAGTTTGAGTAATTGGGTAGAATTAACAATAGTTTTACAGTTTTTACAAAGGGGTTTAATTAATTGGTTTGATTCCTACGGAGCGCTTCGCTATCAACAAGCTTATGATATTCAAGCAGGTCCTAAATTATCTATTTCCACATTTTTAACCTTTGCCGTAATTTGGAGTCAATTAGCCAGCGGTTTTCAAAATCAAGCAGCAATATATAGCAATGGTGCATCCCAAATCATGCTGCAAATTTTGCGAACCTTTGCCCAACGTCCTTATTTCCCTCTCTACGGTGGGATTTTTGCTTCATTTTCTGGTAGTTATTTACGGGATGCTTTAGATTATTTAGATGCCCCCTTGCGTTCTGCCGAAGGTACTCAAGAAAAAGCCCGGATTTTGACATTATTGGGGTATTCCCAGCGCGGTTTAGGCAGATATGATCGCTCTCTTGATTTTCATCAACAAGCCGTAGAAATAGCTAGAACTGCCGGAGATAAAACCTGTGAAATTGCCAATCTCAATCACCTAAGTCGGACTTATGTGCAACAACAAAATTATGGTGAAGCCATTAATTATAGTCAACGGGCATTAATTTTTAGTAGACAAACCGGGGACAAAACTGGAGAAGCTAACGCTTTAGTAAATCTAGGTTATAGCGAAGTTATGCAAGCCAAGCAAACAGAAATTAGTGAACCGGAAGTTTATGAATCTGCTATTAACTATCTAGAACAAGGTTTAAAATTAGCAGAAAAATTAAACGATTTACAAAGTCAAGCTTTATGTTTTAGTAGTCTAGGAATTGCTTATTTAGTTACCGCACAATATCCAACAGCAATTAACTATTTAGAAAATGCCTTTAAAGCCGCCCAAGTTTCTGGTGATTTGTATTTACAAGGCAGAAATTTAGCATATTTAGCTGAAGCTAATTATCTTATGGCTAATTATGAAAAAGCAGTTTACTCTGGTAGTTTGGGAATGTATCTTCTAGAGCAAATTGCCTCTGATGAATGGCGAAAACCTGCTGCTTTATTGACAATTATTAGAGGGCAAATTACCACAGACAAATTTCAATTATTACTGCAACAAAATCGCCCGAATATGATTGCTATTATTGGCGTTGATGGATATGATTACATTCCTAGTTTATTAGTGAAATATCAAGAGGATATTTAATTTGATGTTAATAAAATTGTAGATTGGGTTAAGCGACAGTGCAACCCAACAAAAAAATTAATCAATGAACTTTCGTTTCTCGATAGGCTTGGCAAAAACAATCAGTCCTAAAAATTCCTTAAAGGTTTCCCAGCAGGATTTTTTTAAGGGTTTATTGCTTCTGTCAACCATTCTTGTTGTTCATGGCGATGATAAATCCATCTATTTTGTGGTTCACCCCGCAATTGTAAATGATCTACTTGTACTGGTTCAAGTAATAATAAACAAAAATTTTCTAATGGTTGAATATTGTCTGGTGCTGGTGGTGTAAAAGCTTCCGGTGTTTGTACTCTCATGTCACCCGGAATAGGCCAAGCAAATTGTAACCTAGCCGCATCACTTAATTCTTGCCACATTTTGATTCTCGCAGGTTGTAAATGGGGGTGAGAATCAGCACTTATTAATATTAATTCTCCAGTAATCCGAAATTGTTCTCTGGTGTTGGGAAAATACCAGCAAACTTCCGCTGCGGGTTGTTTTGATATTTGTTCAGCTTTTTCACTACGAATATCGGTAATAAATTTTAGCTGATTGGTATCGTCTAGAAAGCCACGAAACACGACGGTACGATTAGCAGGAAAACCATTTTCTCGCAGCGTTGCCAGTTGTACGTAACGGGCATAAACGAGGCTGCGGTTTTGATGCAGGGCGCGGGTAATAAGACTTCGCCAGGGTGCTAGGGACATTTTTAATTAATACCAATCAGTGAAAAAATTAAACAAATGACAGTATTACACAGATAGCCTATTTTCCTAAACCTATAGGTAAAACTTTGAGACTTTACTATCCTGGCAATGTACTTTCAGGGTTTTATACTTAACCAAAAAATTAGTTGTAATTTATACAAATACAGGTATGGTACTTTAATCCTAAATTTACTTGGCGTATAGTCATAGTTTGTCCGCAACTAATCATACTTTATCATGGTTCAATTACTTGAACGTCAACGTCAGGGTGCAACTTTTCCAGAACCTGCTCCAGCAGCCAATCCAGTGCTTTTTAGAACCTACAGCCGTCGGACAGAGACAGGTTTAAGAGAAACATGGGAACAGGTATGCGATAGCGAAGCGCTCCGTAGGAATCGCACTTTACGCAGTTTAGTAGAACTGGGAAAACTCTCCCGTGAAGAAACTGCCATTTTAGACAAGATGCAGCGCACTCCAACCTAGTCTTACTTTTCCAACGATACGCAAAAAAATTCCCTAGCTTCTGATCAAAGCTAGGGTCATTAAATACAAAATTCACCCATCATTATGAACCAAAAACCTGCCAATCAGACTGGAATTTTCCAGCCACAACTTCCGAATGTTAAAGATCAGTCATCTAGTATCATTGTTCAAAATACGCTGAACACCCCGCAAAAAGTGGACAATCGGCTGATAGCTGCTAATTCTACAAATACTCCTATACAACCCAATGCAGGAGAGATAATACCTGTACTCACCTATGGAGGTGTGTCTGTAGCAGTTATTATTGCAATGACTTGGTTCGTGAAGATATTGCTTGCCTCTATATCTGAATTACTGGAAGCAATGTCCAAACCTAAGAAATAATTTAATTTTGAGTAAGGGTTTAGCACTGCTAAACCCCTACCTCTACGCATCAAAAACTCTTCAACAGCAGTAGTAATCGCATTTGACAAACTCAAGTAAATAATTTAAGGAAAAAAATGAATAGTGCCGAAAAATCAGCCTTGATTGCCGAACTTGCCCCAGACACTAAGCATACTCCTGAAAAAATAGTTAAGATTGCTAAACAAGCTGATGGCAAAATCGTATTTTTAGAAGAGGGAAAACCTGGTAAAAGAGGAAGTGGACTATTACACATTTTGGAGAAACATCAAGAAGACTTTGCCAAACGGGGAATTTCTGAAGATGAAATTGCCGATGTTGTTATGGCTGCTGTAATCAGTGGAATATTTCTTGGTTATCAAGGAACAGTAGAACCTCGAAGAGAAATCTATGAAGTAAATTTTAATGGAAAAAAGCAGTATATAGCAGTGACAGTAGGCGATAATGGTTATATAGTTGGAGCTAATCCAGCCTCATTACCATAATTCCACCGTAGTAGCTATGGCAATAAAAATTAAACTAATGGCTGATTATGGGTGCGACCCTTTATGGTGGGCAGATGCTGATAAAGTTGGTAACATTGACCCAGCAAAACTGCCCCTCAGCCAAGAAACCATTAACCATTTGAGAAAATGGGCAATTGCTTATAATGCCACATTAAATTGGCAAGATCCTGGTAATTCACCAGATTTGAGTCCAGAAGCAGCAGCAGCTTTTGAACAAGAAGGGATTAGTTTGTGGAAACAACTGCAAAAAGAACTTGCACCTAATTATGAAGTTATCTATTTCAGTGAGCAATTACGTCAAGTTGTAAATAATATAAGTGAATTGGCATCTTTACTGGCTGTCTCTGCTTGATGAATAGTCAACGCAAAAATTACACAAACAGCACTATTACACAGATAGCCCATTCTACGAAAACTGACAGGTAAAACTTTGAGATTCTAATACCCTGATAATGCACTGTCAGGGTATTATACTTAACCTAAAAACAAAAATATAGTTATAATTGACACAGACTAAGCTATAGCGCAAAGTGGTAAATTTTTCAATCTTTAATCCTCAATCTACTTGGCGTATAGTCATAGTTTGTCCATAAGCAATCATACTTCATCATGGTTCGAGAACTTGAACGTCAACGTCAGGGTGCAACTTTTCCAGAATCTGCTCCAGCAGCCAATCCAGTGTTTTTTAGAACCTACAGCCGTCGGACAGATGCAGGTTTGAGAGAAACATGGGATCAGGTGTGCGATCGCACTTTACGCGGTTTAGTAGAACTGGGAAAACTCACCCGTGAAGAAGCTGCCATTTTAGACAAGATGCAGCGGAACATGAAATCCCTCCCCAGTGGGCGCTGGATGTGGGTTGGTGGCACAGATTGGTTAACCAAAGCCAAAAACTTTTCCGGTGCTTATAACTGCACATCTACCAACCTTGTAGACTGGAGTGCTTTTGGGTTGATGATGGATCTAGCCATGATGGGCTGTGGTACGGGTGCTATCATCGAACCAAAATATATTAATCAACTTCCCCCTATCCGTAATCGCCTCAATATCACCATTAAAGGTGAAATTGGCAGCACACCCCCAGCACAGCGGCGTGAATTTACACAAACCCATATAGAAGCTAACACCGCTACTATCCACGTCGGAGACAGTCGGGAAGGTTGGGTAAAATCCTATCAAACCCTGTTGGAACTTTCTACGGATGAACGCTTTACAGATGACGTTCAGGTAATTGTTGATATTAGCGATGTGCGCCAATCTGGGGAAACCCTCAAAGGTTTTGGCGGCATGGCTAACCCTGTGAAGTTGCCTGGATTGTATCAGCGTTGCGCCTCTATTCTCAATAAGGCAATAGGCAGGCAATTAAATTCAGTTGAATGCTGCTTATTAATTGATGAAGCTGCTGTCACGATTGTCGCTGGAAATATCCGGCGCTGTCTTCCTGAAGAAGCCTTAGTTCATACAGAATCAGGCTTAGTTCCCATTGCTAAGGTGCGTGTAGGCGATCGCGTTCTCACCAGCAAGGGTTTTTATCCTGTTACTAACTTCTTTATTCAAGGTGAACAATCTCTCTGCCGAATTCAAACTCAAGATGGTAGCTTTGAATGTACAGCCGATCACAAAGTTGCCGTTTTCACGGATGTGTACGGCAATTATAAAATGGTTAAAGCTCAGGATTTGCAATCAGGCGATCGCTTGATATTCGTGCCACAGGCTATACCCGGTACACCCACTGAACTGCCTGAGTTTCGGGGTAAAGTCGAAGGTAAAACCAAGAAAATTACTGTTCCTGCATTAACTCCTGATGTTGCTTACTTCATCGGCTATTTGCATGGTGATGGTTCAGTTAGTTCTGATGGATCAAGAGTTAGATTTCGAGTTCATGAAGATAGCCCCAATATTTTGGAACGTTTAATTGCTGTTGGGAGCGACTTTGGTTTAGAAACTCACACACTGCGGACTCCCGAACAGTGCCGAACCAAAGCCTACGAGCTACAATTTAACTCATCAGCCTTAAATCAATATCTCAAGTCATTCAAACAAGCATTCCAGCCATTAAATATTCCTGATTGCATTCTGTTGGCTAAAGCCGACATTCGTAAAGCTTACTTAGCTGGTCTTGCTGACGCTGATGGGTGTCATTCTCAAGGAGTTTTAGTAGCTTCAGTTCACCAGCGATTTTTACAGCAAATTCAAGCACTTTACGCATCCCTGGGAATTACAACCCGGATGTGTAGTTCAATTCGCAAGCGAACGGGCAAATGGGAAGGCGAACTAGTAACAGTTGGTGCAGCAGCATATCAATCTGTTGAAAACTGCTTTGAAAAATATTCCCTTCAGTTTTCTAGCCAGAAACGTCAGACTCCCAAATCATTTAAAGACCACGGCTTCCCGAAAGCTATGGTTCGCCCTATTATTAACACCACTCAATATCACTGGGGTGCTATTCATCAACAAATGATACTCCCCACCCTGAAAAAATATATTCCTGAAGCTACTGATTTAGTACCAGTCAAGGTTTTAGGTGTAGAGCTAAATGTACGCTCTGCACCTACTTATGATATTGAAGTTGCGACTGTTCACGAATTTGTCTGCGAAGGCATTTTAGTTTCTAACAGTGCCGGGATGAGACAATTCGTTTCTGAAGATGAACAAGGCGCAACTGCCAAAGATAACTTATGGCAACAAGATGCAGAAGGTAACTGGCGGATAGATCCAGAACGCGATTCTCTGAGAATGGCCAACCATAGCCGAGTCTTTCACCACAAACCAACCTTAGAAGAATCTATTGCAGCAGTTCAAAAGCAGTATTATAGTGGTGAAGGAGCAATTCAATGGGCTGGTGAAGCAGTTGCTAGAGCTAATGCTGATTTATTAAATACACCAGAAATCAAAAAAGACTTTTTGCAAGCTTACGAGCAAGGAAAAGCCGAACAATGGATACAAAAATACTATCCTGAAATTGATGCTGATGAGCTAGAACATAGAACAGGTAGGTTTGGGTTAAATCCATGCGGAGAAATTATTGGTAGCAATTTTCACTGTAATTTATCTGAGGTACACTTAAACCAACTCGACCCCGACAACTATAAAGAACAAGAAGAGGCATTTACCGCTGGTGCGCTTTCCGTCGTCGCCCTGTTAAATCACCAATTCCTTGAACCCCGCTATCAATATAGCCGGGAACTTGATCCCATTGTCGGTGTATCCTTCACCGGATTATTTGATTTCTTTGTTCATGCTTTTGGGACAGATTGGTTACGGTGGTGGGAAGCAGGAAGACCCGAAACTCCTGAAGGACTGATTTTTAAACGTGGTGAACAAAAATATCTCAACTTCTGGAAAGATGTCGTTCATAAAGTAGTGTGGGAATATTGCGATCGCCATCAAATCAAACGCCCCAACCGTTGTACCACTGTTCAGCCAGCCGGCACCAAATCCCTCTTAACAGGTGCTTCTCCCGGTTGGCATCCCCCCAAAGCTCAAAGATTCATCCGGCGCATTACCTTCCGTAAAAATGACCCCGTAGCCCTAGCTTGTATAGACTATGGTTACAACGTCATCCCGTCCCAATCTGACAAAGACGAAAACGGCAACTTACTCAACGATCCTTTTGATCCTCGGTGTACAGAATGGTTAGTCGAAATCCCCGTCGCTGTATCTTGGGCTGATTTACCCGGCGCTGATGAAATAGAAGTTTCCCAGTTTTCCGTCTTAGCGCAACTGGATTTTGTCATGCAAGTCCAAAGTCATTACGTCACCCATAACACCTCAGCAACCCTAGAACTCCGTTCTGAAGAAGTTGAATTATTAGGAACACGCATCTATGAAGCCATTCAAAATGATGAAGGATATATTTCTGCTGCCTTATTAGCCCGATTTGACGACTTGCAATCCTTCCCCCGTCTCCCCTTTGAACCCATAGACAAAGCCACCTATGAAAGCCTATCTAAAGAAGTCAAAGCCCGACGGAAAACAGATGATTTCTGTGGAGTTCTAAGTCGTTACGATTTAGGAGAATTATCAGAAGCAGGCCCTAGTGGTTGTGACTCAGATAAATGTATGTTCCCAGAACAGCCACCCACATCATAAAATCCTTTTTCAAAGCCCCCCTCATAGCTTCTTATTAGCACATCTGTTAGATCATAGCCCCCTCCTCGCTTGCGGGGAGGGGGTTGGGGGTGGGGTTTTTCTAGATTTTAGATTCAATCACATGAGTCGAGCTAATCCATTCCCCTTTGTCGCTATAGCTGCGAATTAAACGTTGACGTTCATTCTCTCTAACTAACCAACCAGCTTCCACAAAAAAAGGTTTTCTCAGTTGTAGTTGTAACGGCACATTACTAGAAGTTCCATCAGGTAATAACAAAATCTGTCGAGGAATTCCTTCCGTTTCAGAAATGATTTTATTACCTTCTATTCTGGCTTTTGCAGTAATAATTTGAGATTGGAAAGATAATTTTTGTTCTAAATATCCATCACCTATTTTTTGAATTTCTAAATAAGTAGTATAAGTCGCCGATGGTCTCAAGTCTGAATAAACTGTATGAGCTTTACCTTGCCAATTACCAATTAACTGTTCTACCGTCAGTTGCGGACGTTCATAAGCATCTGTAAAACTGCGAAATTCCCGAATCAGAGTTAAATTAATAAAGTTACCTTGTTGATCATACAATTGTACCAAACGCGATCGCCGGTCATCATCAACAAAACCGTATTCCGCTCCAAATTCTGAAAAAGGTGCTAACTGCAATGTTCCTTTAGAAAAAGCTCCTGTAGCAAAAAAGATATTCTGCCTTCCTAAAGAACGATATTCCTGTTGATAATCCTGAATAGGAGGACTATCATAATCATGAGAATCAAAACGACGTAATCTAAAAATCACAGCTTGATTGTTATCATCAGCTTCCAAATTTAAAATACTAGGAGTAGAATCTAATATCTCACCATTGGGAGAGATTTTAGTAAATGAACCACGCCATTCTCCTAAATTTTTGAGAAAGTTTTCCCAGTTGCTTGTCATAATTTAATTCTTAATTTAAATAACCATTAACAGATATTGGTGAAGTAACAACCCGTATTCTCGATTTTAACAAAAATGAACGGATTATAGAAAGACAATTATTAATAGAAGTTGCTAAGTATCCACCAATAGCAGCAAAAGAAAAAATGAGTAAGAATTAGTGTCAAAGGTTATCAGAATTCATTCTGAGGCGGACTTGGACGCAAGGAAACCCAACATTTATACATTTTGCGTTGGGTTTAGTTCCTCAATCAAAAATTAAAAAGGTGGTAATTCCTTCAAAATTGTGAAGCGAATATGGTTAATAGCTAAGTCACCCAGTGAAACATCTTTTTTTGTTAAGCGGATGCTATTTCTGCTTAAGGTTTCAAAGGTGATGCCTTTACCAATTTCGATGTGATACCAGCATAAGCCCATAAAGAACCGTGTAGGGTATGGTCCACCTTCTTCGAGATCATCAGGATTAGATTCCATTGGCAACCAACCAATTCCAGGAATATAAAACTCTAACCAAACATGATTAAAATCGGGTTGGAGAGGAACGCCCTGGTGTTCAGCATAGACTGGACATTTATATCTGCCAACTGTACGACAAGGAATACCATTAAGGCGACAAAGTGCTAGTAATACACCTACATATTCTCCACAAGAACCAGTACCTCGTTCTAAGGCAATATCGGGTGAGTCAATATGGGGTTTAATGGCATAGGACAATTGATCATAGACATAGTTACGGATACTGTACATTTTCCGTAATATGTTAGTTTCCGAACCAACGGCTGTGCGGGCTGCACGGATAACAATATCGGTATCCATTGCTAAATCCTCATCATCTACTAGATAGCGGGTTTTTAATTCTGGTGACAGTTCTGGAATATCTTCCACGTCTCTAGGAGTGATGCGATGTTTAATGCCACGTACTTCTACTAATGCCTTCCAGCCAAATATGTGACGTTCACCGGGGGCTAGGCTATCAAATTTAAATACGGCTACTCTTTGTCCGTCAATGATTTCTTCAGTGAAAGGTAAACCAATCGCTTCAACTTGTTGGACTTTTTGCCGTTGGGTTTCTGAGGGGAGGGCTATACGCCATTCTATATCGGCTAAGTAAACTTCATCCAGGGGGGAAATTTCTTCAACATAGGACATTTCTATGAGATAGCCATTGGAGAGGGCGTAGCGTTTATCTTCCTGGTAATGATATTGTAGGGAATGAATGAATGTGCGATCGCGGTAGGTTAATTCAAAACAGGGGTCAGCGTTGGGATTATCCCGAATATAAGGTTCTTCGGTGGAGTAGGCCACATAAATACGATCTTTGCCTGTTTCATCCTGTCCCTGAACTGCAATACCTGTAGGAGAATCAAAAGGGGTGAGAACACTGAAACGGATTTCTCCAGTTGCCCTATCCATAGAGTAAACTGTTTGTTCAGTGCGATCGCATACCCACAAAGTTTCTTTACTAACTGCTAAATTTTGGATACCGACACCAGGGGCATAGAATCTAGTGATTTCCTTGCGGGTATCACGGTCAAAAATCAAAATATAGCCAAGTCTTTGGCAACTAACATAAACGGTAGATTCCCAAACGGCAACACCATCAGCAGGATAGGGTAAAGTCACAAAATGCTCTAACCCTAAAGATGCCAATTTACATAAATAGACACTGTTCCCACGAGTCACCCACAGATCATCCTCCCACACAGCTAAACCAGTAACTTCTTGAAATTCACGGACTTGGTGGGGATTGATAATTTTGCTGTTATCGGTAAGGGGGTCAATTTCTAATAAATGACCTTTAACCGTATCAATAGCAATAAGTCTATCTTTAATGGAAGCAATACCGTAGAGAGCAGCAGCAGTAACTGGTCTGATTATTTTTTGCCCAAACATCTGGTTCACCGTCAAACTGGGTAGTGGAAAACTTATATCATTGAGCATATTAATCATGAATTATTATTTATTAGGGAAGAAGCAAGAGGCAAGAGGGAAAAGGCAAGAGGGAGCAGGGGAGAGAAATATTCTTTTGCAACTGACAACTGACAACTGACAACTGACAATTAACCAATTCCACATTTTCGGACATCACTAAATTATGATCGAGTTTTGTAACCATTTCCTGTAACCTACACGATGTCTGCTCATTCTTTACCTGAATCTACCCACCTCTGGCATGGTTTGGAAGTTGAAAAAGCTTTAGAAATGCTTGATAGTGACGCAAACAGCGGCTTAACCTCCCAAGAAGTTGAACAGCGTCGTCAGAAGTATGGACTCAATGAACTCGAAGAAAATGGAGGTCGTAGTCCTTGGCAAATTCTGCTAGATCAGTTTACCAATATCATGTTATTGATGCTGATTGCCGTTGCCCTTATTTCTGGCTTTTTGGATTTAGTGGCTTTGACTGGGGGGACATTAAAACCCGGTGAAGTCCCATTTAAAGACACAATTGCCATTATGGCTATAGTTATCCTCAATGGTATTTTGGGCTATGTGCAAGAAAGCCGGGCCGAAAAAGCTCTAGCAGCCTTGAAAAAACTGTCTTCTCCCTCAGTGCGAGTCCTGCGTGACGGTAAACTGGGGGATGTGGCGGCTAAGGAGCTAGTACCGGGGGATGTGATGCTGCTGGAAGCGGGTGTACAAATAGCTGCGGATGGTCGCTTAATAGAACAGTCTAATTTGCAAGTGCGAGAATCGGCTCTTACAGGTGAAGCCGAAGCTGTCAATAAGCAAGCCATACTTACACTACCAGAAGATGCACCATTAGGCGATCGCCTCAATTCAGTTTTTCAAGGTACGGAAGTCCTCCAAGGTCGGGCGAAGGTACTGGTAACTCACACCGGAATGGGAACAGAACTAGGCAAAATTGCCGCCATGTTGCAATCTGTGGACGGTGAACCTACGCCTTTACAGCAACGCATGACCCAATTGGGTAATGTTCTCGTCAGTGGTTCTTTAATTCTTGTAGCCATAGTAGTTGGTGGTGGACTTATTCATGATCTAACTAAAGGAATAGGTTGGAAGAATTTACAAGAATTAGTGGAAGTTTCTTTAAGTATGGCGGTGGCGGTAGTTCCTGAAGGTTTACCTGCGGTAATCACTGTGACTCTGGCTTTGGGAACTCAGCGCATGGTCAAGCATCACGCTTTAATTCGCAAACTCCCAGCCGTAGAGACTCTTGGTTCTGTAACTACTATTTGTTCTGATAAAACCGGAACTCTAACTCAAAATAAAATGGTGGTACAGTCGGTGTACACCAATAATTCTACCTTTCGCGTCACTGGAGAAGGTTATACTCCCATTGGCGATTTTCAGTTAAATGGTGAAAAAGCCAATTTAGATGAATGTCCAGAAATTTCTGCTTTGCTTGTTTCCTGTGCTGTTTGTAATGATGCTGTTCTGCAACAACAACAAGGGGAATGGGCAATTTTAGGCGACCCCACCGAAGGGGCTTTAGTGACTTTGGCAGGAAAAGCCGGAATTGAACAAGACCAATGGAGTAGTAAATTACCTCGTGTTTCTGAATTTCCCTTTTCCTCAGAACGGAAGCGCATGAGTGTGATTTGTCAATTAGAAGCTGTAGCTACTGGTGATACTTCTTTAACCGCCATTGACCCAGCTATTGCTGGTTTTGTGGAATCTGAACAATACCTGATGTTCACCAAGGGTTCACCAGAATTAACTTTGGAAAGGTGTACAAAAATCCATTTAGGTAATCACTCGATTCCTATCAGTGACGAACACCGCAGCCAAATTTTGGTAGCTAATGACCAACTTGCGGGTAAGGGCTTGCGGGTGTTAGGTTTTGCTTATAAACCCCTCACGGAAGTTCCCCCAGATGGTTCTCATGATACATCTGAGGTAGATTTGGTCTGGTTGGGGTTGGTGGGAATGCTAGACGCGCCTCGTCCAGAAGTAAGGGCGGCTGTGCAAGAATGTCGCCACGCGGGAATCCGTCCGATTATGATTACTGGCGACCATCAATTAACTGCTCAAGCGATCGCTATTGATTTGGGAATTGCCCAAGAGGGTGATAGAGTCCTCACTGGTAAGGAATTACAACTTCTCAGTGACCAAGAATTAGAAACACAGGTTGACTTAGTGAGTATTTACGCTAGAGTCTCCCCTGAACACAAATTAAGAATTGTCCAAGCCTTGCAACGTCGCGGGCGATTTGTAGCTATGACAGGCGATGGGGTAAATGACGCTCCCGCCCTCAAACAGGCTGATATAGGCATTGCCATGGGCATCACAGGTACAGATGTGAGCAAAGAAGCCAGCGACATGATCCTCCTAGATGACAACTTCGCCACCATAGTTGCTGCCACGAAGGAAGGTAGAGTTGTTTATACCAATATTCGCCGCTTTATTAAATACATCTTGGGTAGTAATATTGGGGAAGTTCTCACCATTGCGGCTGCGCCATTGTTGGGATTAGGAGGCGTTCCCTTGAGTCCTTTGCAAATTCTCTGGATGAATTTGGTAACAGACGGTTTACCAGCTTTAGCATTAGCTGTAGAACCCCCTGAACCTGATGTTATGGAACGTCCCCCCTTTAGCCCCCGTGAAAGCATTTTTGCTAGGGGTTTAGGTTCTTACATGATTCGCATTGGGATTGTTTTCGCTGTGATTACCATTATCCTCATGGAATGGGCTTACCATCATTCTCATGCAGCCGGGTATCAAGGACATGAAGATACTTGGAAGACAATGGTATTTACTTCATTATGTCTAGCGCAAATGGGTCATGCGATCGCCATTCGCTCTAATAATAGACTTACCATCGAAATGAATCCTTTTTCTAATCCCTTTGTATTGGGGTCAGTCATTGTCACCACGATTTTGCAATTGATGTTAATTTATGTTCCACCCCTGCAAAGTTTCTTTGGTACTCATCCACTCAGTTTACAAGAACTAGGAATTTGTATCGGTTTCAGTGCTTTAATGTTTGTCTGGATTGAAGGTGAGAAGATATTCTTTCGCTTGATGGGCAAAAAAACTGTTTAATTAGTAAATTGTCAGAATCAGGATTTGAAGATTAACAGGATGTAATTTCATTATCTTTGTATTTTTTATCCTGATTCTGATATTTATTACCAATTATTCATCAATATGTATCTAAAAATCAACTTCGACGAGATAAGAAAACCCTTTGGGTGCGGGTAAAATTATAGGATTAATTAGGAGATAGCTATCATGGGTGAATCCAAACGGAGAAAACAGCAAGATCCCAATTACGGGAAAGTTAAAAATCCTGTCAAAAATCTCATGAAAGTTTTTTGCCCATTCTTTGAAGATTACGATAATTTATCTCATCTCGATGGTGATAGTATATCGTTGATGATCGCTAAGGAAGGGTACAAAGAAACGGGTTTGAAAGGCATAATTGTCACAGGATATCTCGCTGAACATTTATTAAAAGACTATCCTCCCGAATCTGAATTAGTCCAAGCTTTCAAACAACATGGAAATATTTACGTTACTTCAACATTAGCCTTAGCATATTTGGAGAATGATATAAACAAAGAGGAAAATCTCAGGAATTTTGATACATACGACCCATTAAATGACTTTATATGTATGAAAAGCGATTCCAAAAAGTACCAAGTAAGTTTGGTAACAGGATCTTAAAAAAAATTTTCTCATCTCCCGAAAAATCCCCAAAAGATCCCCGACTTCTGAAAACAATTTTCTCATCTCAAAGATAACTTATTATAGAAGTCGGGGATCTTGACTCTTCAGCTATTATGTACTTAAAAACTTTACACCTCAAACAATTTCGGAATTACCAAAACCAAAAAGTTGAATTTACCGCTGCTAAAACAATTTTGGTAGGTAATAATGCTCAAGGAAAATCGAACTTGTTAGAGGCTGTGGAGTTATTGGCAACATTGCGATCGCACCGGATGGCACGCGATCGTGATTTAATCAAGGAAGGTGAATCTAGCGCCCAAATTCATGCCACCCTAGACCGGATTCATAGTCATAGCGATTTAACTCTCACCTTCCGTCGTCAAGCGCGTCGCACCGTCGCCATAAATGGGCAAATAGTCCCCAGACAAATGGACTTTCTCGGTGTTCTCAATGCAGTAGAGTTTTCTAGTTTGGATTTAGAATTGGTGCGTGGTAGTCCAGAAGGTCGTCGTAACTGGCTAGATACGCTCTTAATTCAATTAGAACCAGTTTATGCTCACATTTTGCACCAATATCACCAAGTTTTACGCCAACGCAATGCTTTTTTAAAACTTTATCTAAATACACCAGAAAAATCTCTGCAATCAGAACTAGCTATCTGGGATGCACAATTAGTAACTGCTGGTACAAAGGTGATTATGAGAAGAAATAGAGCTATTCAACGATTAGCTCCTATAGCTT
Organism: Aphanizomenon sp. UHCC 0183; assembly: GCF_009712065.1. Lineage (NCBI taxonomy): Bacteria > Bacillati > Cyanobacteriota > Cyanophyceae > Nostocales > Aphanizomenonaceae > Aphanizomenon > Aphanizomenon sp. UHCC 0183. Next base: position 46,276 of record NZ_VILC01000029.1, read on the forward strand.
CTGCATGGCACGCTAGTATTAGTGGAGCATCTGAAATTCTGCAAATCAATTATGCTGCTAATATTCCCCTGGAAAAAACCTCTCCTCAAGAATTACAAGCAGCCTTTTTTGCTAAACTTCAACAAAGAGCAGTTGCAGAATCACATCGAGGGATAACTTTAGTCGGACCCCACCGCGATGAAATAGAATTAATTATTAATCAAACTCCCGCTCGTCAATATGGTTCTCAAGGTCAACAAAGAACATTAGTTTTAGCTTTAAAGTTAGCAGAATTACAATTAATTGAAGAAGTGATTAATGAACCGCCATTACTATTATTAGATGATGTTTTAGCCGAATTAGATCCATCTCGCCAAAATCAATTACTTGATGCTATTCAAGACCGCTTTCAAACCTTGATTACTACCACTCATTTGAGCGCTTTTGACTCTCAATGGTTGAAATCTTCCCAGGTTTTATATGTCAATGCCGGGAAAATATCAGAAAATGGTAATTGGTAATTGGTAATTGGTAATTGGTAATTTTTATTCTTCCTTCTTCCTTCCTTCTTCATTCTTTCTTATTTATCCTGAACTCTTGAAATCCTGAATGGGCGCAGGCCCTGCGCCCCTACCTCCTGATAGCGCAGCGTGGCGTTAGCCATACTCCTGATTCCTAAATCCTCAACTATGAATTATATTCTCACCTTAATTTACTGACACTCCCTCGGTCTAAAGACCTACGGTGTACACAGAAGGGGGAAATGGGGGGTAACAATGTGACAAAAATTATGGAATATCACTTTTCAAACATCCTCTTAATTTTGTCTTTTTTATGTCTACCAAAAGTGAAATTAATTGTATGAATAAATCTCTCTTTTGATACACGAAACTCTCTTCTATTATCCCCAATAATGAGGTCAGAAAAAGATTTAGTAATCCTATCTTCTCAAAAGGGGGAATTATCATGGATAACATCATTAATTATAACAATGATAAAGGACTCTTAGCATACATTCAATTTCTCGCCTCAAGATCATTAAGAACCCAAGACGCTGGAACTGATCCAATCTTTGATTTTGAAGATGCACTTGACCAAACAGAAATAGCACATTTAACTGTAGACGAACTGAAAAAAGATCCTGAAATCAACTCTTTATTTACAGAAAGATGGCTACCTAAACCCATAAATTTAGATGAATTAAGCAAACTTCCCGAAGGAACTTTAGGTCATATTTATGCTAAAGAAATGAAAGCTAGAGGCTTCGATCCTCATTTCTATAAAAAAGTGCCTGTTGTTGATGATATTTCTTATATGAAAATGCTGTGGAGAACTACCCATGATATTTATCATGTAGTCACTGGATTTGAAACTAATGTGGTGGGTGAATTGGGTTTACAAGCTTTTGTTTTAGCACAGACTCCCACACCTATTAGCATCATGTTAGTAAGTTTTGGCATGGTTTCTATTAGTCTTTATCAACCTAGTAAATTCAAACCTTTAATGACGGAAATATCTCGTGGCTATTATCT
>NZ_VILC01000002.1:0-6228 GCF_009712065.1 Aphanizomenon sp. UHCC 0183
TTATCCCAAACAGCGAACTGCTTGCAGCAGCGCTGGTTCCCTCCGGGACGCTCCGCGAACGCTATCGCACTCCCATCATCCCCGTTCTATAAAACTTACCCAAAATTACCAATGTCATGGAAGGATTTATCCCGGATTATTGAGGGGTTACAAAAATAATCCTTTAAATAATGTTTTGGTAATGTCTTCTTATTGTCATTTTAACCTATTTAATTAACTTTCTAAGTAGGATACAATTGATACCTTTATGTGATTTTAGAGAATCACCGAGGAAATTTAACTTATGGCACTAACAACAGGAAATATCGCATTTGTTGGATATAACGCGGATGGTAATGATAACATTGCTTTTGTGGCATTAGTTGACATTAATCCTAACGAAGTAATTATTTTTGAAGATAACGAGTGGAACGGTACTACTTGGGTTGATACAAATGAAGGTGCTTTCAGTTGGACAGCCACATCTTTAGTTCCCGCAGGAACAATTGTCCGCATTGACAACATTGGTAGTGGAACAATCACAGCCAGCACAGGAACAGTCGTAGATGCTTCTGTGTTATCACCATCACGGGGGACAAATCGTGGGATTGGTGCAGGTGATGAAATAATCTATGCTTATCAGGGAAGTGCAACTTCACCCACCTTTATTACAGCGATCGCTAGTGGTGGGTTTAATGCTACTAATGGATTACTAACCAATACAGGCCTAACTGCTGGACAGAATGCGCTGGATTTATCTACCCTAGATGATGACGCAGATATAGCAGCTTTTAATGGACTTCGTAATGCACAGACTAACTTCGCGGCATATTTGCCAATTATCAATAATCCTACCAATTGGATTGCTCAAGATGGTACAGGGGATCAGAGTATTGATAGCACAGCCCCAGATGTGCCATTTAGTAGTACAGCATTTACATTAGGTACGGTATCCAATGCTGGTATTACCCTAACTCAAACTGGTGGTACAACCAATGTCACCGAAGGTGGGGCAACGGATAGCTATACACTGGTTTTAAACAGTCAACCAACCGCAGATGTAGCGATCTCGTTAAACGCTGGTACACAGGTGACAACCAGTACCAATTCCCTCACCTTCACCCCTGCTAATTGGAATGTGGCGCAAACTGTGACAGTGACAGCGGTTGATGATGCAATTGTAGAAGGTTCTCACAATGGTGCAATTACCCATAGTGTCACCAGTACAGATGCTCAATATAACAATATTACTATTGCCCAGATTGCAGTGGGCATTACCGATAATGACTTTCCAGTATTACCAACAGTCAATCTGGCAGTCAGTAGTAACACAACTGCGGAATCTAGCCGTAATCAAATCACCGTCACAGCAACATTGTCAGCGGCGGTATCAGGGAATCAAACCGTTACCTTAAATGTAGGGGGGACTGGGATTACTCCTAGTGATTACTCTCTCAGCACCAGAACTTTAACCATTCCTAATGGTCAAACCACTGCCACAGCTACCTTTGTCGCCACTGATGATGGTATAGCAGAAGGGACAGAAACTGCTGCATTAAGCCTCAGTACACCATCTTCAGGAATTGCCCTGGGTACAACCACAACCCAAAATATCGCTATTACCAACAATGGTTCTAGTCTTTTAACCAAAATTGGTGGTTTCACTAGCAGCAATGGTGGCGAAATTCCGGCTTTTGATCCCATTAGCGATCGCCTGTTTGTAGTTGCCGGTTCTGTCGTCGAAATCCTCAATCTCTCTAACCCAGCTAGTCCCAGCAAAATCGGTGATTTGGCATTTAATACCAGTGGTGATCCTGATGGGACAACTGCGGGTGGTTTTACCCTAATTCCCAATAGTGTGGCTGTCGGTAAAGTAGGAACTGTAAGTGCGGGGATTGTGGCTGTGGCGATCGCCATTACCAATCAAACTGCTGACGACAATCCAGGGGAAGTTCAGTTTTTCAATGCGACCACAGGTGCTTTTATTAGCAAGGTGAATGTGGGCTTTTTGCCAGATATGCTCACCTTTACCCCTGATGGCACAAAGGTTTTAACCGCCAATGAAGGCCAGCCTAACAATGCCTATACTACCGATCCTGTCGGTTCAGTCAGTATCATTAACCTAGCTGGTGGTATTGCAACTCCTACCGTCCAAGAGGCATCCTTTACTGCATTCAATAGCCAAATTGATGCCCTCAAAGCGTCAGGAGTGAGAATCTTTGGACCTGGTTCATCAGTTGCCCAAGATTTTGAACCAGAATATATTACCTTTTCTGGCGATGGGACGAAAGCTTGGGTGACGCTGCAAGAAAACAATGCGATCGCTGTTGTAGATATCGCCACAGCCACAGTAGAGTCAATTTTGCCTTTAGGTGTCAAAGATTATAACAATAGCGTCAACACCACCAATCCTAATGCCTTGGATACAAGCGATCGGGATGTGAATGGTACTTCTGCTGGCGGTGGGAAAATCGCCATTCAGAACTGGCCAGTTTTTGGTTTATATCAACCCGATGCGATCGCCTCTTACACAGTTAATGGTCAAACCTACTACGTCACTGCCAATGAAGGTGATGCCCGCGACTATGCTGGATTTAGTGAAGAAGTCTCCGTTTCTATTCTCAATCTCGACCCCACAGCTTTCCCTGATGGGGCTACCCTCAAACTTCCTCAAAATTTGGGTCGTTTGCTAGTTACAAATACCTTGGGTGATACCGATGGTGATGGGGACTACGATCAAATCTACACCTTTGGCGGTCGTTCCTTCACAATTTGGGATAGTGCCGGTAAACGGGTTTATGATAGCGGCGCAGAGTTCGAGCGCATTACGGCTGCGGCTTTACCTGGAAACTACAATTCCAACAACGATAGTAACAACTTTGATAACCGCAGTGATAACAAAGGACCCGAACCAGAGGGTGTTGTCATTGGAGCGATCGCTAATCGCGTATATGCTTTCATTGGGTTAGAGCGTGTCGGCGGTGTCATGGTCTATGAAGTCACCAATCCCAACAGCCCCGAATTTGTCCAATATGTCAATACCCGCGATTTCAGCCTTAGTCCTACTTCCGGTGTAACTGATTCTGGACCGGAAGGATTAACCTTTATTTCCGCCAACGATAGCCCCAACAGTAAACCTTTATTGGTGGTTGCTAACGAAATTAGCAAAACTACTGCCATTTTTGAAGTCAATGCACCCAGTCGCATTAGCGACATTCAAGGTACAGGTCACACTTCACCTTTTGTCGGTCAAGTTGTGACGGCAGTTCCCGGTATTGTTACTGCTGTGGATTCCAATGGGTTTTATCTTCAAGATCCCAACCCCGATACCAATATTGCCACATCCGAAGCTATCTTTGTTTTCACCAGTAGCGCACCTACGGTTAAAGTTGCCGACTCCATTACTGTTACAGGTACAGTCAGCGAATTTACCCCTGGTGGTGTCAGCACAGGGAATTTATCAACTACCCAAATAGGTGGCAATCCTACTATTACCATCCTTTCCAGTAATAACCCTCTACCTGCTGCCACGATTATCGGTGCAGCAGGAAGGATTCCACCTACACAAGTAATTGATAACGACGGACTGACATCCTTTGACCCCACAACCGACGGTATTGACTTCTTTGAATCTCTAGAAGGAATGCGCGTCACTGCCAAAAACTTAGTTGCAGTGAGTCCTACCAATAGTTTTGGGGAAATTTACGCCGTTGTAGATAATGGAGCAGGAGCAACAGGTTTAAGTCAGCGTGGCACAATCAATATCTCACCCAATGATTTTAATCCTGAACGCATTCAAATTGATGCCGACAACGGAGTGTTTGATTTTGCTTTCCCCATTGTCAATGTTGGGGCTAAGTTGGGGGATGTGACGGGGGTAGTGGGCTATAACTTCGGTAACTTTGAAATTATTCCCACTCAAGCTTTTGTCAGCAATATCCAGCCTTCCTCTTTGCAACCTGAAATCACGACTCTGAATAAGGGTGGTGATACTTTGGTGATTGCTACTTATAACGTCCTCAACCTTGATCCTAATGATGCTGATGGTAATACAGATATTGCCAATGGTCGGTTTGCCGCGATCGCTCAACAAATTGTCAATCATCTCAAAACTCCTGATATCATTGGTTTGCAGGAGATTCAAGACAATAGCGGTAGTAGCAATAATGGCATTGTCAGCGCCAGCGTCACCTTGCAAACTCTCATTGATGCCATAGTTACCGCAGGTGGACCAACTTACAAATTCATTGACAATACTTTCATCACCAACAACACCAATGGTGGAGAACCGGGCGCAAACATCCGTAATGCCTACCTCTACAATGATAGCCGGGTTAGTTTAGTAGCCGACTCTGTCAAAACCGTGCCGGCATCTTCCTTTACAGCCTTCACTGACAGCCGACTACCCCTAATTGCCGACTTTACCTTCAACGGTGAACAGGTGACAGTGATTAATAATCACTTCTCCTCTAAAGGCGGTAGCAGCCCACTTTTTGGAGTTAATCAACCCTCAGTTGGTGGTGAATCTGGAGGGAATGGACAAGAAAACAACACCATTAACGGTTCTTTAGATCAGCGTCGCGCCCAAGCTGAAGCGGTGAAAGGTTTTGTGAATTCTATTGTGGCTACAAAGCTCACTTCTAATGTGGTTGTTGTGGGTGATTTAAATGAATTTGAGTTTATTTCTCCCTTGAACATTCTCGCAGGTGGCAACCTCACCAATCTTTCTAATACTCTGCCAGAAAATGAACGTTATACCTACATTTTCGATGGTAATTCCCAATCCCTCGATCATATTTTGGTGACCAATAATTTGAACAGTTCTACCCAAGTAGATATTGTTCATATTAATAGTGAGTTTGTAGATAATGCCCAAAGAGCCAGCGATCATGATCCCATCCTCGCTGCTTTGAAAATAACTCCTAGCACTGCTCAATTGCCAAACGTTGGTACACCAGGCAATGACGATATCTTGGCTGTTAAAGGTCAAAACTTTGATGGTAAGCAAGACATCCTCTTTACAGGTGCAGGAAATGATACTGTAGATATCATTACCGTATCCGCGTTCTCCGATGCAGGTAACAATATCGTTGATCTGGGTAGCGGTGATGATGTGATATTTGTCAATAAAGGCGATAGCACTTTCGGTAGTGATGGTAATGACACCTTTTTTGCTCAAGATAGCCAAGGTGGCAACCGCATATCTGGTGGTCTTGGTAATGATACCTTCTACTTGGGTAGCAATGACCGCGCTTTGGGTGGTGATGGTAAAGATAAATTCTACGTTAGTCTTGGTGGTGGTAACTTAATTTCCGGTGGTGCCGGTGCTGACCAATTCTGGATTGTCAATGCTGAATTACCCTCTTCGGCTAATACCGTGCTTGACTTCCAACTGGGTACTGATGTTATCGGTATTCAAGGCGCTGTTAGCTTAGGTATTACCACCTCTACACTCCAGCTAAATCAAGTTGGTGCAGATACCGCGATTGTCTTCAATAATCAAACTTTAGCTACTCTGACTGGGATTCAAGCCAGTAGTTTGAGTTTGACGAATACTAATCAGTTTGTCTTTGCTTAGAATCTAACTCACCAGTTAGGGGTTTAACGCATTGCGTTAAACTTTGAAAAGTATCAGAATTAATCGAGATCCCCCCAACTCCCCTACAAAGGGGAGCTAAATTCCTCAAAGTCCCGCTTTTCAAGGGGTATTTAGGGGGATCTGCGGGTGTCAGATCCCACACGAAAAAGTTTTCAAACCCACATTCCGCACCCCAAAATGTTACAGAGGGAAATTACGGAGATGAAAATCAAAGGGAGCATCAAAACAAACAGATAAAGTGAAAAAAAGGCATTTGAGAAACAGTAAATCACCAAAAATGTCATCAAAATCTATTCTCAATAAGAAGCAATAAGAATGCACACCACCTGGAGAGGTCAATAGATAAGCGAAAGAAGATATTCAAGAAATAATTATAAGTTAGACTAATCAATTAAAGTAAAAAACGAAATTATAGACATAGTAAAATGGAGCTATAAATCAAAGAGATTAGCTCATCTTTACAAGAGAAATTAAATTGATAGAGATGATAATTAGCTGACTAATTGATAGTAACGTAAACAATCATCTGGTAAAAGACTCAAGATAAAATCTCTGTCCTTATTCCAATTAGAAATATGTTTCTCCTGATTGAGTGTAACCAAATGAATACACTGAAAGCATTGAAAAATCCAGCGTAAAGTAGGACGATT
>NZ_VILC01000002.1:6281-55269 GCF_009712065.1 Aphanizomenon sp. UHCC 0183
AGAGCATTTCTAATATGACGTTGAGCCAAAGTATAAACCAGTAGACATAAACCCATAATCATTCCCAAAGACTCTATTCTCTCGGGACTTTTGAGGAAAATACTGTCTGCAAAAAATAATGGGTCTTTGAGAAAACCAAACCCCCTCTCACATGACTGCTGGGCTTTATATTCACTTAGCATAGAATCATTGCTTAGTTCCTGTGAATCTAAAACATTTGTCGCAATAATAAAACGTCCCGCACTCAGCAATTCTGTATTAATTTTACTTTCATCCTGGGAGACTGTAGCTGATATTTGGTAAGATATTTCTTCTGGAGAATCTTTTGTCTTAGATTTGATTTGAGTAACAATACTTACGTTAATTTGGTGATATTTGAATTGTTTTGATAATTTTGATAATGCCTTGATAGCATCTGCTTCACAAGCAAATTCTTCTTGTGATAATTTTTTCAAATCTTGCACAGCTTTTGATTCTGCTTTGATAACTTTGTGTGTGAGTTTACGCAAGTCTGATTCTCTTCTCTCTTGACTTTGTACTACTAGCCATCTCTGTTCTATTCCGGCATAATTTTCGGTTTTTGATGCTAATTTATATCCTGGTATTGCACTATCAATCAATTCTGATTCTGGTATTGTTGATATTAATGATTTTGCTGTTTTTATGCTTAATGGTACTCGACATAACCACTGTAAATCTGACATCATTTTCAGGTTTGATTCTGTATATAAGGCGCAGTCAGCTACTATGAGACTATTAACTTCTAATTGTTTGTGATATTCTACTGCTATTTTACCAAAACATGATGAGTCAGCTTGGTTTCCCGATGCTAGTTTTAAAAATATTGGGATGTCTCCATCTCCTGAACATATCATTTCTATGATAAACTGTTTTAAGTCTGGACGATGGTCACGAGAATAACCGTAGGTGATGGTTATTTCTTTTGGTGATTTTACTGCTAATTCTTCTAATTCTTGGTTATCTCCTACTTTTTGACTCTCAAATATTACTTCTGGTAAGCTAGTGTTATACTGCCCATGCACGTGCATTGATGATGAGTCTAGATGTGATGTTGATAGTGATACTCCAAATTTTTGAGCAGCTTTTAAGGCTATGATAAAAAAGATTGTATCTAAGCCTTTTATAAACAGTTTATCCATGACTCTCCCCAATTTATCGTCGTTGAGATATTCTGGTTTTACTCCTGCTCCTATTAAATGCTCACAGGCTATTGTTTCAAAATATTTGGGAAACATATATAACGGTTTGGAGACAAATCCTAACCCGTTTATTATCATGGCTTTTACCACTTGACCTGCATTTACTTTTTCGTCTTTTTCGACTCCTATTAATTCATTTATTATTTCTACTATTCCGATTGAATCTATGATTCCTGCTACTATCCCTAGATGGTCTATGTTCTCAATTTCTATTTCTTGAGGTTTTAATTTCACAACAGTTTCCTCTAATACTTCTGTTGTCATCAATTATTTCTTATTTGGTTATCAATTCATTTTTTTCTTTTGTTACCAAGTTTCACTTTATCACACCACGTCCCTTTTAATGCTACTCATTCTCATTAAGCATCTTAATTTTTGAATTGACTTTAGTTATTATGTACTACTTTAAGGGCTTTTTTGATCTGTGACAGTTTGGGGTGCGGAATGTGGGTTCAAACAACCTCTAAAAAAATTAGGGGAAATATTCATTATTAAGAATATCTTCAAGACTAAAAAGACATTGCTTTGGAAAAATCTCACCAGGTAAACCTGTCTTTTGAATTGCTTGTCTTCTAGCTTTAGTATAAACCTGTTCTAAACAACTCAGGAAATAGTTGTAAAGTGTTTTGGAGCGAAAAGAAAATTCCAATTCGTCACGGAAGTTAGAGATTTCAATTTGCCAACCTCGTTGACAGGTTTCTTTTTCAGTTTCCCAATAACAACAAAGCAGAAGATGGATTAATAACTGCTTCAAATAACTTTCTACTTTGCGTCTTTGTTCTATTCCCAATGCTTCAATCTCTTCTGCTAAATGCTGCCAATCTAAATTATTAATATCTCTGTTTTCTAGCTGTTTGAGTGTGTTTTCTATCCACAGATAATGATCTGTTTCATATAGTGTTGATTGTAGATGTGTGGAAATTGTTGTGGTCATACTTTATCCTTTGGATAACAGACACAATTATTTTAACATAATAAGTTAAATTTAGTTCCTAACAAAGTATTATTCTCAATAATTATAACAATAGAAAGGTGATTTCTACAGAGTGCTATTTCTATTCCTTCGGTCTTATCAGGGATATGAAACCCGATGTCTGCGGCGATCGCTCCCCTCGCCATAATACTGGGAAATTTTTGCTTATACATATTAATTAAAATATATTCTAATGCAATCTAATTTAAGATTATATTTTCTTGCTTATACTAAACGGAGATGATGAAAATTTTTAAGAAGATGTATTGGAAAATTTTTTTATACTTTACAAGGTCACAATTTGAGCTTTTGCCTAAAGGGGATATATGGACGTAAAAACGCAAGTTATGACCTTCTCAAGTATAGTAGGGGCAATTCATGAATTGTCCCTATTTTTTTGATTTAGTTCCAAGTTTAATCTTCTTATAATCTTATCTAAACCATTCCTAAACCAAAACGATTCATTGTATCTAATACATCATATAGATTTTTATCTATACTTTGAGATTGTTTGTAAAAAAACACTTCTGGAGATGTCTAATACTTAGGCAAAGGAAAATTTTATGGCTTTCAATAATGTTGATTGATCTATCTAACGCTTACTAAAGGCAACGCCCAAACTGTAAAACTAGGTACGACCATTGGTAATATTGGGATTGAAGGTATTTCCTACGATCCTAAACAGTTTGTTCTTGCTTAGAATTTAATTAGCTCATCTGGGTTTAGCGCAATGCGTTAAGCCCATGATGGTTATTAATTAACAGATTTCCAACCTCTGACTATATTTTCTGTAATTAGCTGCTCGGCTAGTTCTTGGGCGCGGGTGGAGGATAAAGCATAGGAAACAGATACTTTTAACGGTTCTTTGCGCTTAGAAGAAAAATCTGTCCAGTAGACTAGATAGGGTATGGTTTGCTCACCACTGTTTTCTACTACCACTAATTTACGAACCATGTCTGTACCTTTGGTGTAAACTTCCCGCCGCAGAATTTTGGTTTCGGTTGGCGCGATAGCTTGTAATTGGGGTAACTGGGGACTGTTGATAATCTGCTCTAATCTAGCACCACCATTTTGTACTTGTTTATCAAGGCGCAGTTGGGTGAAGGTAGCAAAGGTAGGACGGGGACAGGGGTATAATCCTAAAAATTGATAATCACTGCCATCCCATGCCATTAGTTGAGTGAGATTGGGGCGATTGCTTCCAGGTACAATGGTTAGCAAATCTTCACCACTCAGTTCGACAACATATTCAGGTTTGACAAATTGGATTGTTCTGCCATCACTGTCGGTCATGGTCAGGGGATTTTCCACATGGATGGCACTAAACAGATTCAGAAATTGTAACCTCTGCTCATCGCTGAGGCCAGAACCAATGCGAACTAGGGTTTGCCAGTAGGTTTTGCTGTCGTCGGTTTTGGGATAGTTCATTGCCACCAGCAAGGAAGTCACACCATACATTCCTTCAAATTCTCCGGCTACATAGCCAATTACCACCGCATCTAAGGACAGACGGGGCTTAATTTTATAGGTTTCTGCCCGTTGCAATCGCCGTATCACCATGCCCTCTTCCCCAGCAGCGATCTTTTCGGCAAATAGGCGCAAAAGTTGATCTTCCGGCACAATTGCCCCTGATGGGCGATGATATGGGGCTGTGGGGTCACTACCAAATAGTTCTCCCAATAAATTCCAAGTCTGCTCAAATTGTGATTGATTGGCGCGTAGGTCTTTGCCATCGAGCATGATCACATCTAACATAGCTAGTTTGAGTTTATCTATCGCCCCAGCATCTTCACTAAAGGAAATCCTTAACACATCCCCAATGGTGGCACGGCGGTCATGGATTTGTTCCTGTAAATACAGTTCGGCTCTAAACAATCCTTTTTGGACAGTGGATTGGCGTAAAACTCCTTCTAAGGCATCAAGGGCAGGGAAATTAATCCGCACCCGTCCAGAGGGAGCATTAAAGCAAAAGCAGACATTTTTAGAGCGTTCAAAATAAATAAAAACCCCTTCACCATCAAATTTGGTAGTTTGCAATACTAGTTCGGTGGTGCCAAATCGTTTACCCAGTTTGTTTTGAGTCAATGCGATCATTTTGCGACTAACTTGGGTTTCGTATTGACTAGCGATTTCCAGCAGAGTTAAGTCCCTAACTGCACTACCAGTAGCAATCTGATAATTACCAGTTTTGGGAACTAATTTAGAAATATCAATATAGGTGTCGAGCATAGATGCCTCCCTAGTTTATTCGTCCACGATTTTTAGTTCACGATCGCTCAACAGTAGCAATAATTTATACTTACCTTCGTTTTCACCCTGACCAATTTCACCATACAAAAATCCGCGATAGGGACTACCCTTTTCCCGAATCACCAGTGGTTGATTACCTTTAGTACCAGCCCCCACCACAGCTACTTCCTGGTTTTGATGAAGTTCTTGGGCGATATTAAATAAAAATTCCATTGTCACGCCGTCTTCATGGACGATTTGATAGGTATACCGGAACACAAAGTCCGTAAATGCTTGGGTAATAGGGAGACGTTTACCTGTTTTAATAGGAAGGTGATCGTTGAGATTGGATTTACGAATCAGATGGGGGCGGCGTTCTTTTTCTTGTCCTTGCTGATCGTAAATAATATCAACAAATTTAAAGTCAGTGACGGGTTTGAGTCCATCCAGGCGATTACTAGAATTGTAATAAGCGGTGGAAATCATCTCTGTTTCCAATATTTGTCCTGCTCCCTCCAATTTTAATTCTGGGTCAAGAGTGATAAAATCTGACGGTTGAGCCTGAAACGGATCGATCATCGCATTAATGCCATTGATCAGTTTATAAGGCGTAATTGCCCCTACCTGAGTTTTTTGCTGAATTACTGGTTTGGGACGGCGGCGTGGCAACGATTGCAAGGATAGGCGGGCGGTTTTACCTTGATGTTCTAAGTGTAGAATAGTATCCATAATTTATACTCCTGATCATTAAAACATAGAAAAATTTAGTTCATCGTCTTCTTCTTCCTCAACTTCAGCATCAAAAAAATCATAGGCGATCGTCAACCCCACAAATGCCGTCTTTTTCATTTCCCCAATTAATAAAAACGCCTGTTCAGCTTTAACTAACAGATAAGCCTCTTTGGGAATATAGGTTTTGCGGTAATTAAATTGGGTAGAATATAGTCCCGCAGGTATATTTATTTCTGCTACCGGATAGACGTCAACCACATTAAACTCTGCCAGGGTAGATAAGGGTACTGGTTCTAAGGGATTTTCAATCTCAAAAGAACTGGGTTGTAGGATGGCCATTTCCCCTTCTATTAAAGCGATCTCCTCTGTGGCTGGTGTACCTTCAGGATCAAGGCGGGCATAGGATATTTGTTGGCGTGTTAGTAATCTTCCATCCGCTAGGAGATAACCACGAGTGAGGGGTTGATGATCACATTCAGCCACAGTTTTAGAAAAACCATATAAATCTTTTTTCTCCACCCGCGAGCCAAGTTTAGCGCTGACAACTTCTCCATTTAATGCAAAAGATATATCTTTCATTGGTAAGCTGAACTTATATCAACTTTACTATTTTACAGCAATTCCCAATTATTACATAAGATTAGCTTAGGCATTACCGGCATTACCTCATCTACACTCAAGTTAAATCAAGTTGGTGGAGATACTGCGATTGTCTTCAATAATCAAACTTTAGCGACTCTCACTGGGATTCAAGCTAGTAGTTTGAATTTGACAGATCCTAAACAGTTTGTCTTTGCTTAGAATATAATTCACTCCTAGTATACACTGGGGCGTAAGTTAATGATCATCATCTTTTTAGTGATTGAAAATGATTGGTTTATTTACGCCCTGTGGTACTTGTCTATAATCTTACTTGGTTACTTACTTTTGCTTGGTCAAAATAACCATATACTACCTGAGAAACTTGACGAATAAAATCTGTTCCTCTAGGATCATTATTTGGTCTTTGCACAAAAACTCCTGCTAAATAACGCTTACCTGATGGCGTTTCAATAATACCCGCATCCCCTAATATAAACCTGAGTGTCCCTGTTTTGTGCGCTATCTTAGCACCAGAACCTAAACCAGAAGGTAATAAACTTCTATTATGACAACCATTCATAATACCTATTACTTGTAATTGACTTGTATTGGAAAGTAACTGATTATTTTCCATTAAAGCTGATAGTTTGACCAAATCTTTAGCACTGGTTTTATTAGTTCCTTTAAAATCTCCCAGGCGATTTCGCATCACAGTATTTTGCAATCCCCAACTGCGAAATTTCTGATTTAATTGAGTAATTCCACCCAAACGATCTATGATCATATTTGTGGCGGTGTTATCGCTAATAGTCATCATCCTAGTTGCAGTTTCTAAGAGACTAAACTTACTTCCTAACCGCCCATACTGCATATTTCCCGAACCACCAACAATATGTTTTTTCCCCATAACCAATGTTTCATCTAATTGAATTTTTCCAGCATCTACTTGCTGAAATAAAGCAACCAAAATTGGATATTTAATTGTACTAGCAGCCGCAAAAGATTTATCGCCATTAATGCTTAAATAATCTCCTGTGTTCAAGTCCATAAAAAAGATACCAGGAGAAAGAAACTTGTAGCGAGCCATTAATGTTTTAATAGGAGTTTGTAGTTCCGAGATTTCTCTTCCCAAAGGAAATATACCAGTGAAGTTATGAGTCTCTGTTGGACTGGTATTGCTGACAGAATCTGGAGGAATAAATTTAATTTCCGGCAATTGTACACTTGATTTATTTTGACTCCAGCTATTTGGGTTCTCAAGCTGGTTGTTATCAGGATTTGCTTTAACTGGTAGAGATAATAAAAGAGTAGCCGTGATACTAAATAAGATCAATGAATGTAGTTTCATGCAGTTGTATGAGGAGAGGATTGAATTGACTTACAAAAAAAGGGAACAGGGAACAGGGAACAGGGAACAGATAAGAAACACTCATTTGCACCAGTTTAGAGCTTCAGTCAAGAAAAAGATGTTTTTAAAAGATGCGTAGCACGAAAAAAAACAGTGTCATTATTTCAATCTCATGTTTAAAAACATGAGTTTTTTCTGTTCCCTGTTGCTTCTTCCTCTAAAAGATATTTTCTAGATAAGTAAATGAAATCAGGATTGATTGATTTAGGTGTTGTTTTTAGAGGTCATTTTGGGTTATTTTTTTTGATAAGTAATCGGATGGAATTAATGACTCAACTGATTCTTCTGTTTCCCATTCCCTATCAACTATTGTTGTTTAATTTTGCCCACTTATCTAGTGCGGGAATCTTTGCTAAAATTCCTTTTTTTAAAGGTTCTGGACGTTCTGACCAAGGCAATACACCATCATATTTTGTATAATACTGACTTGCACATTCTAGTACCGCAGATGGACTACTATCTACTGGTAAATCACCAAAGAGATAGGTTGATTTTCCTTCTGCTACAAAAGCAATCACGCAGGAATGACTGCAAGCGCTCATACATTCAACCCCCTGAATGCAGAATTGATTGTGCAATTCACTATCTTGAGCAAGTTCTTGAAGTTGTTTTAGTAGTTGTTCACCTTGACTTTCACCAACCCGCTTACCATCTTGCCACTTACTACCACAAGTAGTACAGACAAATAGATTATGTTTTTGATTGAGCATTGATTTAGAAATGTTGAGGAATAATTCGGAAACGCAGACATAAGAGTCTTTACAATATGGCTACGTAAAATGTGTAAAGAAGCATGATTAACCCCAGCCAAAGATGGACAAGATTCACTTGCTGTCATCTTTTCTATTCTTGTCAAAATATATCTAACGAAGATAGCAATAAGTCTCACCTATAAAAGCTTCCCACTTTCTTGAGTGCAGGATTGCAAATAATTAAATTGACGGTTAATAATCTCAGAACAGTACACAATTTGTAGGGTTTCTCTGGGGGTCTAAACTGATTAATTCCTATGGAAACATTCATGGTCTGAATCATTTGTACCACGCAGATGGATGTGAGTTTTTTGCTTTCGGCGGGCATTCTGACTTAGAGAATAAATCTGATACTTTTAACCGAGACATTCGCCGACATCTGAGATATCGTGAATATCCAGTATAACATCACCAACTGAGTTAGTGAAGGTGGTATCCCACATTGCCTTAGAACATAATTCTAAGGCTCTTGATTGTCTATCAACGAGTTCAGAACTACCAAGTTTTCTAAGGAAAGGTTTATTTTCTTTGTAGCCATTCAAGTCTATTCGGAACCATTACAGTTACTCAAAATATTTATTGACTTTAAATTAACTACAAAACTCTCGTATACATATATAATGTTATGAACCTATTGTCGGGAAATGTCAATAGATGCCTGAAGATTTGATGTCCTATTCTTTGCTCCTTACAGATGCGGGACAGTGCCGGATTTACACCAGAGTTTCTCCCTTGCGTTTAATGACTGTTTTCCATTAAAACCGATTCAGTTGCGAGAATACTATATTTTTTATGTCTTGTCAATAGACAAGGGAGGATAATTCTGTTTATTGTTTTGCCCAGAGGCTGAATGAAGTATCATTTTTTTATGCTGTTGAGAAGATAAAAAAGGGATTATTTACAGTAAATTGTTAATTAAACTCTTTGTGGAAATTAGATATGCAGCTTCAAGAAGCCTCTAACGTTGCCGTCATTGTTGGTGAAAATGCGGTTACTGTTGCTCAATTACCTTGTGTGTGGCAGGATATTGCTAAGGGCAGGGCAAATGTCAGATTTAGTAATCCACAAGTCTATGTAGAAATGGCGCAGTTGTTTCAATATAAACTGCAATATGGTGATGTTGATTTGTTTAATGACCGCCCCCAGTTATTTCGGCTAATACCTTCATTCTCTGAGTTATTTGGGCAACTGGCATGGGAAACTCTGGAATTCTACGGTCACGACTTTATGATTCACAACTATCCAAACTTTAAGGCAGTTTTGCATAATTGTGAGTCAAAAGGTTCTGAGGACAATAATGAGGTCAAGGTAGCTCGCATTGGTTTGGAACTTTTTGATGAGTTTGGATATGATTTACCAGCTAGTTTCTATCATGTGCATTTAGCCCCAATTTATCGAGATCATGTGTTTGAAGAACGGGCTTTAAGATTTGATCAAAGAGATATAGAACATAAGCGTTCGTGGGATGCTATTCTACACGCAGGTAAGGTATTTGCAATGCAAATGAAGGTGCAAAGTATAGCATCTAAATACGGTTTTACTTATCAACATGGCTGTGGTTGTAACTCCCATTTATCTTCTATTGATAAATCTTCTGGTGCATTTGAGTATGAATTAAGTTTGGAGAAACGTCAACGCTGGATTCGGAGTTTTATCTGGACAGCTTGGTATGAATATGCAATGTTTCCCATTGTCCCGAATACTAGTTATCTTGTCTAAGTAGGGTTTGCTGAAACAGTTATCTGTGAAGGCAGGTATACTGAAAACGGTTCATAATTTAACCAAATATGAAATCCCTCTCTCCTTTTGACCTCTCCCTAACCCTCTCCTAAGAGGAGAGGGAAAAGGAATAATATTTAATACTGGAGAGGCTTTGAACTTGTTCTTTAGACTTCTCCGGTAAAGATTGTAGAGACGTTCCATGGAACGTCTCTACAAGGGTTTCAAACGACGCACATTTAATTCTCGGAGATGTGTTTTGTATGATAAAAAAGTCCAGCTTCTAGCCGTTTTAAATATAAGTAGGTGAACACAATAAGTAATTGGACAAAAATATTTACAGTCATTACGAGCGAAGGGAAGCAATCACAACCCTTGGAATTGCTTCATTTCAATTCGTTCCATATGGCTAACGCCACGCTGCGCTAACGCAATGACATTGTGTAATTAATTCTGTCTCACTACTTAAAACCAAACTGTGTAAAGAAACGTAAAATGGCTGAAAACTTCTTTACTCTTGCGTCTTGCCTTGCTATAACGACAATTTTCAACGCTAACCTACTGATTAGAGGCAGAGCCTCATCAACTGCATTCCTAGTCAGAGACTAGGAACGAGATGTGGTAGGAATTTGAGCGTGATGTTTAATCAAGGAACAATCAAGACGGGACAGGGAGAAAGGTTAATTACCCGTGCGGTAACGCTATCAGTTGCGCCTTCATCCGTTAAGCCTATTCCTCGACAGCCCATGATAATTAAACTGGCTTCAACTTCATCAGCAACATCACAAATAGTAAAAGCTGGTTTACCTTGTCTTTCTAGTAATTCAGCTATGATTCCTTGTCCAGAAAATAAAGCCTGGGCATTTTCTAGGAGTTTGGCAACTGCTTCTGGAGATACCATAGGACTGGTAGCTGGTGCTTCTGAGTCTGGCTCTTCAACGACCGAAAGCAGAATTAAGCGACTGCCATATGTTTGCACAATATTGGCAACTATATCAGCGGCTTCTCTGGCTTCTCGACTTTGATCAATGGGAAATAGAACTGTTTTAAACATATCTCACCTCTGCGCCCCTCACTCCGGTAAAATCTTGATGGTCATATTTTGAAGACAATAACAAAAAAGTAATCAGGAGAGTTGTACTGTGTCTAAAAAAAGTTTAGCAAGTTTATCTGCGGCTGATATATCTGGAAAACGCGCTTTAGTACGAGTTGATTTTAATGTGCCTGTGGATGATCAAGGCAACATTACTGATGATACTCGGATTCGGGCGGCGCTACCAACTATCCAAGATTTGACCCAAAAGGGTGCTAAGGTCATTTTAACAAGCCATTTCGGTCGTCCCAAGGGTGTAGATGAAAAATTGCGTTTAACTCCCGTCGCTAAACGTCTTTCTGAGTTGTTAGGACAAGAAGTTATCAAAACTGATGACTGTATTGGTGATGATGTTGCTGCTAAAGTTGCAGCTTTGGACAATGGTCAAGTGCTGTTGTTGGAAAATGTCCGCTTCTACAAGGAAGAAGAAAAGAACGACCCCGAATTTGCTCAAAAATTGGCAGCAAACGCTGATTTTTATGTAAATGATGCGTTCGGTACTGCACACCGCGCCCACGCTTCCACTGAGGGTGTAACTAAGTTTTTAAGCCCTTCTGTAGCTGGTTACTTGGTTGAGAAGGAATTGCAATATTTACAAAGTGCGATTGAAGTACCTCAGCGTCCTTTGGCGGCTATTATTGGCGGTTCTAAGGTTTCTAGCAAAATCGGTGTGATTGAAACTTTGTTGGAAAAGTGCGATAAGTTGATCATCGGCGGTGGGATGATTTTCACCTTCTACAAAGCCCGTGGGTTGAGTGTTGGTAAGTCTTTGGTGGAAGAAGATAAGCTTGAATTAGCGAAGTCTTTGGAAGCTAAGGCTAAAGAACGTGGTGTGGCTTTGTTGCTACCTACAGATATTGTCTCCGCTGATAAGTTTGCTCCTGATGCTAATGCTACTACTGTCAGTATTGAAAATATCCCTGCCGATGGTATGGGTTTAGATATTGGTCCTGATTCTATCAAGGTTTTCCAAGCGGCTTTGGCTGATTGCAAGACTGTGATTTGGAATGGGCCTATGGGTGTGTTTGAGTTTGATAAATTTGCTGCGGGTACAGAAGCGATCGCTCATACTTTAGCAGAAATTGGCAAAACCGGCGCAACTACCATTATCGGTGGTGGTGACTCTGTAGCGGCTGTGGAAAAGGTCGGTTTAGCTGATAAAATGAGCCACATTTCTACCGGTGGTGGTGCGAGTTTGGAGTTGTTGGAAGGTAAGATCCTACCTGGTATTGCAGCTTTGGATGAAGCATAATTAAAAGTATGAAGGATGAAGTTTTTGGCTTTGTCCTTCATTCTCTGCAATTAACCAAATTAAGGAAAACAATATGCAAGTACAAACTCGCAAACATATTTACACCCCTGAAGAATATTTAGAATTAGAAGAAAAAGCACCTTATAAAAGTGAATATCGCAATGGAGAAATTATACCTATGACTGGTGGCACGACAAATCATAATCAAATCGCGCTTAATTTTGCATCATCTTTATTATATGTTGTTAGAGGAAAAAAATATCGTGTTTTTATTGGAGATGTGCGTTTATGGATTCCTGAATATAGAGAATATACTTATCCTGATGTGATTGTAACTGATGGGAAACCTATTTATGCAGGTAAAAATAATACTACTGTGACTAATCCTTTGTTAATTGTTGAGGTTTTATCTAAATCTACAAAAAATTATGACCAAGGTGATAAATTTACTTTTTATCGTTCTATTCCACAATTTAAAGAATATGTTTTAGTAGAACAAAATCAATATCAAGTAATGCACTATAGCAAAACTAATGAAGGAGAATGGATTTTTCGAGAATATAAATCTGAAAATGATATTGTTAAGTTGCAACATCTTGATTTTGAAATTAGTTTAATTGACATTTATCAAGATGTGAATTTTGAGGATAAAGAATAATGGCTCTTGCGTCTCTTTTATGGTGATTGAGGATTGATGATAACAAAACCCTTACGGGACAAGGGTTATAAACAATTATTTCCATATTTTCAATGAAATACCTACACAATAAGGCTTTCAATGATTTTGAACCAGGTTTTCCATAAAAATAACCGAAGAGCCGAAAATTTTTGATTTCTTCTACTAAATATTTTCCAAGAGATATATCTGTAGGATTGCTATAATGCTTATATATTTCGTTGATTCTACTGCTTAAATTATTAAGATCATACCTAAATAATGTAACTTCTTTTTCTATATATTGTGCTAATTTTCCATCTAAAGTATCAATATGAGGAAAACAAATTGCAAATCCACAAATTAACCACTTATTTTTTAAGCTAGGTATTTCATCTTTAAGGCATAAGGGTAACTGTTTTGAGTTAGCTAATTGTTTTTTATATGGGTCTTTATAGTAAATTTCATCACCAGATTTCCATTGCTGATTTGTTCCATCATAAGAAAATTCAGTTCCTCCTTTAACTTCAATAATTAAAAGACCTTTTTGAGGATGAATTAATAAAAAATCCGTTTCTCTTTCTGTTCTGCATCTATATTTATTTTTGAAAGTCCAATGTCTATCTTGAAAAATATAAAAATCATCAAATCATCATCAAGTTTAGAAAGTAGATCATATACTTTCGATTCACCATGTAAACCAGCATTACATGGACCATCTGGGGGAAACATTTTAGCCATTGTTAATATTATTCTTATCGCTAGTTTATTCAGAGTTAAATCTATTACACAACGAACCTAAATCATTAGTAAAGGAGGAAAATGGATGAAAGGCTTATAAATAGCTAAGTTGAATCTCAGTATTTCCTCTGCTTTTGATTTGGATTGCTATATTTTACCATACAGTGAGGAATTAATACTAGCTCTGGATAAATTTGTTGCGCGTACAGAAGCGATCGCTCATACTTTAGTAGAAATTCCGGGAGGTTTTTGAGAGCGATAGCCAGACCAACCACCAAGTCGGGCAATAATCCAAGTTGCCCAAGCTAAGGAATAAGGTGGATCAGGATTTTTCTGTAAGGATGTGCGCCCAGAAAGACTGGGGGCGATCGCTGACAAACATTGCTGTTCCTGACAAGAGAAAGCATATGTTGCAGATAATTCAGGTTGATCTCTTCGGGTAAGCATTTGCAAAATACGTACAGCCACGGACAAAGCCAAAATAGTTAATCGTTGAATAGCCTGAATTGATTCTAATTGAGTTGATTCAACTCCTCGCTTTCATTCTATTCCTAGTTTACATCGACTTGTGTGTACACCGTAGCCCACAGTGGTGGAATAGCGAAGCGCTCCGTAGGAATCGCAAAAACCACGGGATTATGTAATTACTTGCGCTCGTAATGACAATTTCAGGGGTCTATAACGCCTGAAACCCTTGCAGATACCACTTGTGTGTACACCGTAGCCTGCCCTAGGTTAGCGCAGCGTGCCGAAGGCTGGGAAGGGGGGTTTCAAAGCCTCTCCCCGCTTCGGGGAGAGGTTTGGAGAGGGGTTTGTTTATACATTAAAAATTTTTCAAACATCCTCTAAGAGAATTTATCCAATCTTCTACCAAAGACGTAATAGTTTTGTCTTTAGTGGCTATCCTTTATGCTATCATAAAAACAGGTCGAAAGGAAACGAAAAACATGAAAACATCTTACCAATACCGATTAAAGCCAACAAAAGAACAAGCGGAAAAAATTGATAAAATACTAGATATGCCGCGTTGTCAGTACAATTATCAACTTGCTCAACGGTTTAATTGGTATGAGGCAAATCGCTCTCCTGTTGATAGATGTTCCATTTTCGTTTGTCATTTACCAGAGTTAAAAGATAAACCTAATCGCTTTAGTCAGCAAGCATCATTAACCCAACTTAAAGAAGACCGACCTTGGTACAAAAATATTCATTCTCAAGTGTTACAAGAAGTTCCTAAAAAAGTTGAATTAGCTTTTGATAGATGGTTGAAAGGTGATAGCAACGGCAAAAAATCTGGTAGACCTAGATTTAAAGGTGTTGGGCAATACAAAACATTTACGTTTCCTCAATTCAAGCAACATCACTTTGCTAATAACAAGATTACCCTGTCTAAAATAGGAGATGTAAAGGTAATTGTTCATCATCAAATCCCCGACAGGTTTGAGATTAAAACTGTGTCTGTCACTAAAAAAGCGGACGGGTATTATGTAACTTTAAGCCTTGACGACAAAACAGTTCCAACAATTAAACCTGATTTTAATGCTAATAATATTATTGGTATTGATGTCGGATTAATTGATTTTATTGTCACCTCAGACGATGAAAGAATTGCCGCCCCTAAGTTTTTACGTAAAGCTGAACGTAAATTAAAATCTGCACAACGTCGCGTTTCTCGCAGAAACAAAAATTCTAACGGACGTAAAAAAGCGATTAAAAAACTGGGGATTCAACACAAAAAAGTATCAGATACCCGCAAAGATTTTCACTTTAAAACAGCAAACAATTTACTCAAAAAGTACGATGTTATTGCTGTAGAAAAGTTAAATATAAAAGGTTTTACTGAGGAGCGGAATGATGGGAAACTATCACGTTCCGTTTTGGAGAGCAGTGGAGGGGGCAACTCCTTCACTGACTTTAATTATCAAGAACCGTGGGACACACGGTCTTAAAGCTCAGTCAATGTCTTCATAGAAGAGTCGCGCTCGTTGCCCACACTCACCCGTTCGCGTAAGCGTGCCGCAAGCCATAGGGGAGTGTGTGGAGTATGTCACCATCAGTTCAGCACAAACTCACAAAAAATAGTAGCAAAGACAAGGTTTCTGTTAATGAATAGCATAAAGTGGCTTTTTTCACAAACTCAAATAATTACTAATTGGAAACGGTTAGTGTCGAAATGCTTGCTGCTGCTTGTTTGCCTATTCGTAATTAGTATGCAGCCAGCATTAGCAGGTATTAAAGATGACCGATATGATGGCAATATTTTTGTAATTTATGCTGGTAATGGTTCTCTCGTTCCCCCCAAAGAAACTCTAGCACAGACATTAGCAGAACATAAACCAGCAATAGTGACATTCTACACTGATGACAGTAGCGATTGCAAAAAATATGCGCCGGTTGTTTCCGAGATGCAAGCATTCTATGGTCGCGCCACAGAAATCATTCCTGTCAGCGTTGATACTCTTTTAGCGGACAATACCTATCAACCCACAGAAGCGGGATATTACTATGGAGGAAGTGTTCCTCAAGTTGTAGTTTTTGACCAGTCAGGTAAGGTAATCTTGAACAAAAAAGGTCAAGTACCTTTTGAGGAAATAGACGACAAATTGAGAGAAATATTTGACTTATTACCCCGCACTGAGTCAGTCGAGTTAAAACGACGTTCACTAAGAGAATTCAGCAGTCAGTTAGAAGACCAATAGAATAGCTTAAGTCATACCCCATACCTCGTTCCCAGTCTCTGACTGGGAATGCTGTCACAGAGGCTCTGCCTCTATTATTATGGAAGGCAGAGCCTTCTGAATTCATTCCCATACAGAGTATGGGAACGAGAAAGGAACAAGAAAGGAGAAATACATTATTTCACCGAGAAAATTGCCGTTTTAAAGCTGTAAAAACTGGACAAGGGGCTGATGTTTGTAAATTCTCCGGTTTACTCCAAGTAAAAGGTGCTTTTTGAGCCGCAGACATCCATAAGAGTCTTTTGGCTCTAGTCATGGCAACATAAAGTAAACGATATTCTTCAGCAATTTACCTCGTTCCCAGTCTCTGACTGGGAATGCTGTCACAGAGGCTCTGCCTCTATTATTATGGAAGGCAGAGCCTTCTGAAGTCATTCCCATACAGAGTATGGGAACAAGAAAGGAACAAGAAAGGAGAAATACATTATTTCACCGAGAAAATTGCCGTTTTAAAGCTGTAAAAACTGGACAAGGGGCTGATGTTTGTAAATTCTCCGGTTTGTTCCAAGTAAAAGGTGCTTTTTGAGCCGCAGACATCCATAATAGTTTTTTGGCTCTAGTCATGGCAACATAAAGTAAACGATATTCTTCGGCAATTTTCAGGTATTTTGATTCTTCCCACGCTTGCTTAATATCTGGTATGGGTTTTTTGTGAAGTCCGGCACGAATTTGGGCGCGGGCAACTTCTGATAAAGTAAAATCACCTAGAAATTGTCCTTGGGGGGGAATCCAAAATCGTCCAGGAATTAAGTTTTCATGGAGAAAAGGCAAAAATACATAATCCCAGTCTAGCCCTTTGGCTTTGTGCATGGTGATAATTGTTAATTGTCCGGGTTTGGTATATTGTGCTTCTACATTTTCTGGTTCTACAGATTCAAATCTTTCGGAATTGACAATTTCACTTAAAGTTGAGATCATTGCCCCCATAGAACTATTACCAAAAATTTGCAGATTTACCCGTTCTGCAAGTTTGTCAGCGGTTGCTAATTCGGCTTGATCATATTTTAAAGATAAGGCGAAAAAAGAAATTATTTGATAAAATGGTAGTTCTAAATAAGCCCTGAGTAGACTCCGACAAAGATGAGCCGCTTTTTGGACTATTTCTGTTTGGGGTGTGGCTAAAAGACCTGGATAGAGAAATTCTTCAGGTAAACTAGCTAGAGTGTTAATATCTTGGGTAGGAATTAATTGCCTTTCTACAAGGACTTCTAAGGTAGCTTTGAGATAATCGGGGGAATGGGGGCGATCGCAAAACTGCAATAATGATAGAATTTCTTGAGGAACATGAGAACGGCGTTCCTTTTCTCCCACATCATAAAGTTTAATTTTATGTTCTTTACATATTGGTTCTAAAGCCGCAGCTAACCATCGTCCTTGACGATTTTCTCTCACTAATATCGCTGCACAAGCTTGGGGATTTTCGCTAAATAACTCAATTACTCTTTGGGAAAGTAATTCAACTGTATGATGAATATCTCTAGGGATATGAAGTTCTAAACCCTGTCCCACAGGTTGAGGATTGCCATTTTCTTGATTAACTGGGTGAATTTTCTGATTTCTAAATGGTGCTTGTCTATGTTGAGTTTTGGCAAAATCTTGATTATTGACCCATTCTAAAGCAAAGTTAGCTGCATCAATAATTATTTGCGTACTGCGCCCAGCTTGATCCATTTCCGCTAGTCTATCTTGAATTTGACAATCTTCGCAAAATTCCCGAAAATAAATCGGGTCAGCAGGTGTAAATGTAGAATTAATGGCTTGATTAGGATCACCAACTCTGATTAAATTCAAAGCTGATTTATCTAATTTATCTGCATATTCTTGACTAGCGAGTATTTCTAATAAATCTGTTTGTAAAGGACTAGAATCTTGAGCTTCGTCTTCAAAAACAGCAAAAACTTTATTTTGTTCAATGCGGCAGGTGCTAGGATTTCGCAAAACTTTTAAAGCCCCTAATATCATATCATCGTAATCAATAAAGTCTTGTAACTGCATGATTTTTTGATATTGTTCATATAATCCAGCGGCTATTCTTAAAATGTCATATTTATTATGAGTTTGTTCACTCCACTTTAATAAATCTGCTGGCGATATTCCCGAACTTTTGGCTTCATGAATCACCGTATAAGCTAAATCTGGCAATATTTCCGTTCGCAGCACCGATTGACGACGGAGTTTTTCGGTTTCTTCTCCATCAAATTGCTTTCCTGCAAGTAAGCGTAGATAAATTTCTGGATAATTAGCAATCCATTGTTCTACTGCTGTGCGAATGAATTTATGACTTTGATTTGGTGTGATTAAAGTCGCATTTTCTAATTGTAAACCCGATAAATGAGGATGACGACTAGCAATAATTAACGCTAAACCATGCAAAGTATAAACTGCAAATCCTGTTTGTGGTAAAGATAATTTCTTTAAGTTTTCCCGAATTTTAAGTTTAATATTAGCAGTGGCAGAACGGGTAAAAGTAACAACAATTAACTGTTTATAATCCTGATTGCCTGTATTTAAATAATCCTCATATTGACGAGCAATGGCGATCGCTGCTGCTGCCGCCATCCCCGTAGATTTGCCCGCCCCAGGCACAGCAGACACAGCCAATGCTCCCCCTCTCCAATCCGCCATTTGTGTTTGTCCTGGGCGAAGCTGGGCGCGAATGGTGGCGATATTCTCTGTTAATTTAGTCAGTGGTGATTGGTCATTAGTCATTAGTTTTTATACAAGCTGTGTAATTTGATTTAAGTTAATATCCTCAATTAGAGGAGTAGGTTCATTACATCATACGGAGCGCTGGGCGATCGCTTTCCCTCCTATTATTGCTAAACTAAAATAAACCTCACACCAGCAGGAGGACATAATGACTTTTACAACTGATGTCCAGGAAAATCAAGACTTACGCCCTTACCCAGAAACCTCTCTTCCAGATCATACCCAACTCCCAGAGTCGGACGGCACGTTTGTGAAAAATTGGCAAGAACATCCCCAAAGTATTCTACTAACTGATTCTATCAACCCAGTATTACAAAAACATCATCCAGACCGACAATATATTATAGGTCAAAATAGTGCTATTTATTGGCGCATTACTGAGCCGCCAGAAATTGGCGCACTAGCTCCAGACTGGTTTTATATACCCAATGTCCCACCTTTACTAGATGGTAAAATCCGACGTTCTTATGTGCGTTGGTTAGAACATATTTCGCCATTAGTTGCTTTAGAATTTGTTTCTGGTAATGGTGCAGAAGAACGAGATAAAACTCCTTGGAAGGGTAAATTATGGATTTATGAACAGGTGACTAAACCCGCTTTTTACGGCATTTATGAAGTGAATAAAGCCAGTATAGAAGTTTATGAATTAATTGGTGGAGAATATCAGTTATTGTCAGCAAATGAAAGAGGACATTATTCAATTACACCTATGGGTGTGGAGTTAGGTTTATGGCAGGGAGAATATCAGAATGCAGAATTACCCTGGCTGCGGTGGTGGGATTTGCAAGGTAATTTGTTATTAACTGGTGAAGAAAGAGCAAATCGCTTGGCTGCACAATTACGGGCTTTGGGAGTTGAACCGGAAGCGTAATATTATTTGGATTTTGGGTTGAAAACGCGATTAGAGACTTACCGAGTAAAAAACTTGTGTACTATCCATCCTAAACCTAACCCTAGATTGGATGTGCCAGTCAAAATTAGAAAAGTATGATCCTTACTAAAGGATTTTTCTAAATGATGCGAAGCCCCAACCCCAGCCACAGCCCAAGCCACAGCCCCAGCCACAGCCCCAGCCCCAGCCCCAGCCCTAGCCCCAGCCCCAGCCACAGCCAAAGCCTCAGCCACAGCCACAGCCACAGCCACAGCCACAGCCACAGCCCCAGCCACAGCCACACCCAAAGCCAAAGCCACAGCCCCAGCCCGGGGTCTAGCCACATCCCCAACCACAACCATAGACCCCCCAAGCACAGCCCCAGCCACAGCCAAAGCCCACGACAAAAACGGAGCATTAACGGCAGTTAGAATGTAGCCCATTAGAGAAGAAAGCAATAATAATATAGTCAATGAAACCCAAGGAATCGTTCTAGCTATTTCTGTATCTGCATTAGGAATTGAAGATTTGTAGCTTAATATTTCTAGCCATGACTGCATGGACTGAGGACGGTCTTTTGCCTCCAAAGCCATACCATTGAGAATTGCTCTATTTAATCCGTCACTGATACTAGAAATAATCTCTCGCGGTGGAATTAGCGGCTCATTATCAAGTTTACGAGCTAAAGAATTTGTGGGATTTTGACCAGTTATACCATAATAAAGACTGGCAGCCAGACAGTAAATATCTACCCTTGGATCTCTACTTCCTTTATATCTCTGTTCATAAGGAGCAAATCTCTCGTGGGCTGCCTTATCCGTCGAACTTTGAGTTGCAGGAATTATTTGTTTAGCAATACCAAAATCAATTAAAACAGCCTTACCATTACTTCGCAGCATAATGTTTCCAGGGTGGGCATCTCTGTGTACTAAACCTGCTTGATGCACTACCATTAGAGCTTGCCCTATTTGGCGAATATAAGTTACAATCTCTGCTGCTGGTAATGCTCCCCTACGCTTGACAGCCTGAAACAAATTTTCCCCTGGTACAAATTCCATGACTAGACAATGGGTATTACCTTCCTGAAATAGTTCAATTACCCCGACAATATGAGGGTGAGGATCTTGAGATAAACGTGCTAGTGTCTGCCCTTCTGCAATAAATCTTTCTATATACTTGTCATACTCTGGATCATGGTTCAGATATTCATTAGGTGTCTTGATGACAACTGGCCGATTGAGGTTCACCTGTAATGCCTTGTAAGTAATGCCAAATCCTCCTTGTCCGAGAATCTGCTCAATTACATATTTACCACCCTGCAATTCCTGTCCTATTCCCCAGGTCATGAATACCTCTGATTTAAATATTTATTTTCATCCCACCACCTGAGAAAAGTTTACATGATTCTACGGTTTATTGGTAGCCGTAGGACTGGGAGATTGTGATGGTGTACTGGTAGGTGGAGATGGTTTAAAAATAGGAATCCAGCCAACTATACCTGAGAGTAATGTCCCAATAGCAGCAATTCCAGCTATAACCAATGTCCAGAACTGGATGTTTTTATCCCAACTCCAATCAAGTATAGGCTTTGGTTTTTTTTCAGTTCCACCTAAAGAGTCAAGCCATTTTTTTACTGATTGCGATCGCTCTTGGGGATTTAGTTTCATCCCTGTTAAAATTTCTTGGTTAATGCGATCGCTAATTTTGGGATTAATTTCTTTTGGTTCTTGTAAATGAATATTATCCAGTTTACGTTTGAGAGCATCTACAGGAATTTTTCCAGTCAAAAGCACATAAAGAGTTGCAGCCAAAGAATAAATATCACTGGCTTGAGTTGGTTTAGTGCCTTTAACGTAAAGCTCAGGAGGTGTAAATCCAGGGGCATTTTCTTCGGCTCGTCGCGTGGTTAATTCATGGTCAAAATCTAGAGCCAAATCAAAATCAATGAGTACAGCTTCAGGTTTTCCCCCACGCAAAATAATATTTTCTGGTTGCACATCTCCATGAATCAAGTTATTGTCATGTACAACTGTCAAAGCTTCCCCAATTTGCCGAATGTAAACTAATGCTTCTTGTTCAGGAAGTTGTAGTTGGTCACGTTCAGCTAAGTTTAATCCGGCCACATATTCCATTACCAAACAGGAAGACTCTGCTTCTTTAAAAGGTTCGGAAAATTTAACAATATGTTGATGCTGACAGCGCGTAAGTTTGACTGCTTCTTGCAAAAACATCGTTTCTAGCCGTTCCCGATCTGATTGATTCAGGGATGTGAGTAAATTAATATCTAAGGTTTTGATAATTTGGCGATCATTGTTTTTATTTCTCACCAAATAAGTAATCCCAAAGCGTCCTCGTCTCAATTCTTTTTCAATGGTGTATTTTCCACCTTGCAACTGATCACCTGCTACCCAAGCCATTTTTGCAACTCCCCAAATACTTGGATTAATTTTCGCACAAAAAGCTTGTGTAGTCTCTATCTAGCTTCAGTTTTCACCCAAAATCACGAAACTCCTTCCCATGCCATATTCTGGCTCTTGCGTCTCTTTTATGGTGATTGAGGATTGATGATAACAAAACCCTTACGGGACAAGGGTTATAAACAATTATTTCCATATTTTCAATGAAATGCCTACACAATATGGCTTTCAATGATTTTGAACCAGGTTTTCCATAAAAATAACCGAAGAACCCATATTCTTAATATAAGAATCACATCTTCAATGCGTAATTCATCAACTTTCAACAGAAAATAATCCCTTGGTCTTCTATGAAACCTGCTTATATAATAAAAATATCTTAACTACTTGATTGTACGGGTAGGGGTTTAGCACTGCTAAACCCTTACACATCTACGCAAAACTGTTAAATTAATTTCTTCTTTCTGACTCGGTGACTTCTAGAGACTTCCAAATAAAAAAATGTCCCAAAACTGATGCAAAAATTCTCTCTCTGTGTACTCTGTGCCTCTGTGGTTCGTTTCTTGGGATAATTTATTTCTTGGAAGTCTCCTATTGCATTACTCGTCAATCTGCCAAGCATCTTTGGTATATTCTTCATCCAATACTTTCTTAGGACGAACCAAAACAATCATTTTTCCTAACAAGGGAATTGCTGGTGCAGTTTCAAACCATTGAAAGTCAATACTATCGCCGTTTTCAAACACAAAGTAATTGGAAATATCCCATTCTCGTTGAGCGCGATCTATGACGATCATGATCGGTTCAACTTTGTTTTGATGGGGGTTGGGGAAAATATCGCTATTACCAATGACAACTACAGGATCTTCTGCATTTAGTAGCACTTTCCAGCCCGGTAAGGCTACCCAAGCTTGTTCTCCGGCAAATTTAACAATCCGAAATGGTTGAATTTCGGTAATAAATGGTACAGCTTTTAATTCCTGTGATGTTAATGGTAACTCGCCTACAACCGGTAAAATCCGGGGTAAATCTTCATCAATTTCTAGACGATAAAATGGTAAAATCGGCGGCGCTACTTTAGCCGTAACGCTAAAATCCATTAACAGTTGTTCTAGTTGTTTTCTGGCTGTTTCGGAGTGAGCAAAGCGTAAGCCCTTGGCAATTAAGCGCGATCGCTCGGATAAGTCAGATTTTTGTTTAGCATATTTCCAGGATTGATAGGCGATCGCATCTCCTGGATGTTTACTAAAACCTTCGGGTAAAGTAGGAAACCAAGAATAGTCTTTCACTGCTTTGGCTATATCCCTGACTACATCGGCATCAAGTTTGTATTGATATGTCAAATCCGCAGTCGTGGCTCGGTCTTCTTGGGTTAATCCACGCAATTCATATAAGACATCACTACTCTTGGTGCTATAATATGCCAATGTTGCCGATGATGAGCCACATTTTTCCATAGAATTATAAACCTGAGAGCCAACAATTACCTGATTTTGTTGAATTGGTTCAAATCCAGTGGCTTCAAAGATGTCTTGGGGATTGTAACCATTTTTTTGCAGGTAGGCGATCGCCTGTCCCCATTCCACCCAAGTCCCCTGTTTTTGTCTCAGCTTAACTAATAATTCTGTGGCTGTTCCTTGGTCAGGATTTGGCAAATTGGGCTGTATTTCGGTCATAATTAAAGGATGCGTCTTAAAAAGTTAATACTGTGTGATGAGCGTGAAGAAATATAAACCTGGAAAACTATCTTCTTCTCTTATGTGTATTTTGACTTATTACTCATGAAAATAGTCAGAAAAAATAAGTGAGATATATAGTTGTAGAATTAGTGTATCAAAGAAATTTGCATCTCACTTGAGTTTTCAGCGCTATTCTTAACATCATACAGATAGAAAATATAACAAAATAGCAGCTAACACGGATATATTTATGGATAAACCCAATTTTGAATCTAACCAAGTTCGCCGTCAACGCCCAACCCCTGAAAGTGCCAAAAAACTTAATGTTCCCTATTCCCTCAACAAATGAGTAACGAAGTCCGCGCTATATTTAATCGTATTGCTCCTGTTTATGACCAACTTAACGATCAGTTAAGCTTGGGACAACACCGCATTTGGAAAGAAATGACAGTCAAATGGAGCGCAGCTAAACCTGGTGATACTGGCTTAGATTTGTGTTGTGGTAGTGGGGATTTAACCTTTCGGTTAGCACGTCATGTAGGGAAAATAGGCAAAGTTTATGGAGTAGATTTTTCTGCTAACTTACTAAATACTGCTCAAGAACGCTGCAAAAATTACTATCCCCAACCTCCTATTAATTGGATAGAAGCAGATGTATTAAATTTACCTTTTGATGATAGTTATTTTGACACAGCCACGATGGGGTATGGATTAAGAAATGTTAAAGATATTCCCGGTAGTCTCAAAGAAATACACCGTGTTCTCAAACCAGGTGCGAAAGCCGCAATTTTAGACTTTCATCGTCCCGACAATCAACAGTACCGCGCTGTGCAACAGTGGTACTTGGATAATCTGGTAGTTCCCATAGCTACTAATCTAGGCTTAAAAGACGAATATGCTTATATTAGCCCTAGTTTAGACCGATTTCCCACTGGGAAGGAGCAAATAAAGTTAGCTATTGAAGCCGGTTTTATGAATGCCACACATTACCCCATTGCTAACGGTATGATGGGAGTATTAGTAGTAAGAAATTAAAAATTAAGGTTCTACCGCTCCCCTTATGGAGAAGAATATTAATTTAATTTTTGTAGGTTGGGTTGAACGAAGTGAAACCCAACATTGGCGGTAAGATAGTAAGAGTTGTTGGGTAACATACGTCAACCCAACCTAAGTAGGTGAACAGAAAAATTTAAAGGTATGTGAAGAAAAGTAAAATCACTCAAAACTCTCTTCCTGTTCCCAGTTAAGAGTTCCCTGTTCCCTTGCCCCAACGACAATTTTTAACGCCCACCTACTTACTACAATAAATGTTGTTTTACGTAAAGGGAGCGGTAGAGCCAAAATTAATAATTCAATAAAACTTCCACCCTTACCCATTACCCATTACCCATTACCCATTACCCATTACCCATTACCCATTACCCATTACCTAATCCAAAAGCCTGTGGATTTGTCTAGAATTCTATTATATATATCTCCCCCCATTCTGGGTGGATTAATTGGCTATTATACCAACGACATAGCCATAAAAATGTTATTTCGTCCCTATAAAGCCGTTTATATTTTTGGACGAAAAGTACCGTTTACTCCTGGTTTAATTCCTAGTAATCAGGAACGGTTAGGACAGAATATTGCGAATGCGATTATGAAATCGCTACTGACTCCAGAAGAAATGCAAAATCTGGCGCGGAAACTCCTACAACCTGAACGATTACAAGGTGGAATTCTCTGGTTATTACGTCTGGTAGTTGATCAAGTTAAAGGTGATAAAAACCCTCGTAGCACTAAAATTTTAGCTGGTATTTTACGGGATTTATTAGGTGAATCTTTACCGCGTCTCTTGAAGGTTCTGGCGAGAAAAGAAACATTTTTAGAAACCCAAGTTAACCAAATATTTGACAAAGTATTACTAGAATTTCAACTCAGTGATGAACAATCTATCCGGTTAGCTGATTGGTTACTAGAGGTGGTTTTACCTTCAGATAGATTACGACAAGTTATTATTGATTTTTTAACAGATCGGACAATTCAAACTATTGATGAAAGCTTTCGAGAAAAAACCAGTGGTACTTATTGGGTAGTGGCGAATTTGTTTGGGTTGAAAAATACTTTAACTCGATTACGGACATTTTGCTTAGATGAGAAGGAAGCAACTAACAAGCGATTGCAAGAATTAATCAAAGATTTAAAAATGCGCGATCGCATTAAAGAATTATTACAAAATTTATCTTTACAAAATCTCCCAGTTGGTACAGTGCGTCAACTGCGAAAAACTATTAGAGATAATGTCCGTCAATATCTGCAAAATAGTGGTAGTAATTTACTGAAAGAATTAACAGAATCGGCTGACTGGGAAAGGATTTCTATTGTATTACTAAATCGCTTAAGTAGTTCAAGCGTTGTTAACACCTCCTTAGAAGTTGTTGCACGGGATTTAGCATTAATTTTAGAAAAGTATCTGGAAAAAGACTTAGAAGTTATTGTATCTCAAGCAATTCCTATTTTATCTATAGATCAGGTAATTGTAGAACGAGTCAAAGGTACATCACCTGCTGAGTTAGAAGATGCAATTGAGGGAATTGTCAGAAATGAATTACAAGCAATTGTCACTTTGGGTGGTGTTTTAGGTTTTGTTGTTGGTTTGTTACAAGTAGGATTTTTATTTTTGAGTCAATCTATGTAAGTAGGTGGGCGTTAAAAATTGTCGTTGGGGCAAGGGAACTCTTAACTGGGAACAGGAAGAGAGTTTTGAGTGATTTTACTTTTCTTCACATACCTTTAAATTTTTCTGTTCACCTACTTAATGGGTAATTGGTAATGGGTAATTGGTAATTGGTAATGGGTAATTTCTACTGACAACTGACAAATCAAGATTGTTGTTTACCCTTAGAGGCACATTTTTTTCTCCACCATTGTTCTAAAAGTTGAATTCGCCAAAGCATAGCAAAACGTTGGAGATTCCAGATTACTTGAATATGATAGCTAAATAATGGCTGGTTTAAATATTGCCACAGAGGAAAGTTAATTTTTGTATGTTTGGGATTCATGGGGGGAAAAATATACTATATAATCAACCACTTCAGAAGTATCTGGCAATCTAAGTAGTGAGACAAAATTAATTACACAATGTCATTGCGTAAGCGTTGCGTGGCATTAGCCATATGGAACGAAGTGAAATGAAGCAATCGCAAGGGTTGTGATTGCTTCCCTTCCCTCGCAATGACTGTAAATATTTTTGTCCAATTACTTAGTTAATAAATTTCGATTACTAATACCTTCATAATTTGAGATTAAACTAGTATTTCACAATTGTCTTTGTGGAAATTACGGAAGTTAAAAAATTTAACTTTTGTAAGAGTTAAAAAAATATCAGCAAATCCTGAATTTCTTGCTGGTCAATAGGTTATTCCGTGTTTTCTATTTTGAGGGGGTAACTATAGCTACATTATTTTATTTATAATAAATCAAGCAAAAATGGTATACTAAATGGTACACTACGTACTTTATGCTTCTCGCGGAGGCATAAGCACGGCCTTTTTTTAGTCAACCCAATATTTGATATGCAGTTAGAAGAAATTTTATCGGAACTAGAAAACAATACTGGAGTATTTCCTCGTCCAGCTGTGGAGAGAGCTATTGAAGAACAGGAAGCCATTACTCCTTTGTTGTTAGCAACTTTGGAAGAATGCAAAAATAATCTGGAAGAATTATTTGAAGAAGAAGCATATATTTTACATCTTTATGCTCTATATTTATTAGCACAATTTAGAGAAGCTAAAGCTTATCCGCTAATTATTGACTTTTTTTCAATTCCGGGGGATATCACAGTAGATTTTTCTGGAGATGTAGTCACTGAAGACTTAGCAAGAATTCTGGCTTGTGTTTGTCATGGAAATATTGAGCCAATTAAGCAACTAATAGAAAATCAAGAAGCTAATGAATATGTTAGAGATGCTGCTTTACAATCATTAGTTGTTCTCGTTGTTCAAGGAATTCTTCCTAGAGAGCAGGTTATTCAATATTATGATGAACTTTTTTCAACTAAATTTGCAAATGAACCTGCTGATTCCTTGGTTTGGACTCATTTAGTAATTAATAGTACGGATATTTGTCCTATTGAATTAAAGGAACATATTGACAAACTTTATGAACAGGATGTAATTGATAGGTGGTTTATAAGTCAAAAGAATGTACATGATGCTATTGAAATGGGTGTAGAAGCTGCCTTGGCTAAACTGCAAAAGAATCAACGTTATTCTTGGATTGATGATACTGTATCAGAAATGGAATGTTGGGCTTGTTTTCGAGCTAATACAAATAATAAAAGGGATATGTCGTCGCTATTAGAAAACTTTAAGTCATCAAATAAAAACTATGTTTCCCCCATTGCTTTAGAAAGAATTGATGGTTTCTCAAGAACAAATATAGATAAAGCTAAAGCTGATAAAAAGAAAAAAATGCAGAAAGAATCTCGACGGAAAAATCGTTCTAAGAAAAAATAATTTCCCAAAGGAGTATTTGGGAGATTTAAAATACAAGAACCCCACCCCCAACCCCCTCCCCGCAAGCGAGGAGGGGGCTATAATGTATCCTTATATCTTTAATAGTATGAGCCTGTTTTCCGGTGGTTAATAGCAGTCATAGCATCCGGCTTGAGTAATTTACCGTTGTCAACAGTTGCATAGATTACCCAATGATCACCGCATTCTAGGCGCTGTTGTACCAAACATTCTAGATATGCACAAGCTTCTGTTAAAATAGTACAACCATTATCGGCTTCCGCTGTGGGGAAGTTAGCAAATCTGTCTTCTCCAGGTTTAAAACTTTTGCGGAAATGTTTCATGTATTCCAGATGAACACCTTCAGGAAGGATATTCAAGACAAATTTACCACCAGGATATAATAGTGATTCGACTGCTCGCTCTTTGGCGATCGCTACAGTAATTCCCGGTGGATTAAAAGTAGCCTGAGATACCCAAGCACCCATCATCCCTGTCGAAAATTCTCCCTGCTTGGCGGCAATGACACAGACAGAACCAATAATCCGGCCGACGGCTTGTTCTGTGGGGGTTGCAGATTGTTGAGGAACACGCACTTTCTTAGCTTTTCGCAAACTTTGAGCAAAGTCTGTACCGACTTCTTCGCAATATTTGAGAGTGACTTCATCTGGTTTAAATTTGACTTTCAAGGTATCAAAACCGAAACGATAGCCAGCGTCTCGGAGTTTGCATTCTACCAAGTCTAAAGCTTCACCACTCCAACCGTAAGAACCAAATACCCCCGCCGGTTTGGTATTATCACCGCTAGAGAGAACAATTCCTAATGCGGTATGAATGGGAGTAGGTGCGTGTCCACCAATGGTAGGAGTACCAATGATAAAACCATCTGCTTGTTCGAAGCTGGTACGGATTTCGTCAGCGGTCGCAAATTCACAGTTGACAGATTTAACTGCAACGCCACCTTTGGTTAATCCTAACGCCATTGCTTGTGCTAAGGTGGCAGTGTTGCCATAAGCGGAAGCGTAGAGAAGTGCTACGGATATTTCTCGATCTTTTTGAGCGCGACTCCACTCACCGTAAGATTTGGTTAGTTCAATTAAACTGGTGCGTACCAAGGGTCCATGACCGACAGCATACATTCTCACCTGTAAATCGGAGATTTTCTCCAAAGCTGATTCCACATGAGTTGCATGAGGAGCCATGAGGCAATTAAAGTAATAACGTTGGTCTTCTTTGAAAGTTTCCCAATGATCATCAAATACTTCTTCACCACAGATGTGAGCGCCAAATAGCTTATCTGTAAAAAGAATTTGGGTTTGTTGGTCGTAAGTACAAAGTGCTTCAGGCCAGCGGGGACTAGGAGTAGGTAAGAATTTCAAGACATGACCTTTACCTAAATCTAGGGTTTCTTTCCCCCGCATGACGAGAACTTTGATATCTTGGTCGGTGAAAGCAGCACGTAAATTATTAGCAGCGGGAAGGGAACAAACAAAGGTAATTTGTGGTGCGATCGCTAAAATTGCTTTTAAAGTGGGAATACGATTGGGGTTAAAATGTCCCAAAATTACATAATCCAACTTTTGGACATTGATAGTTTTCTGTAATGCTTCCAGATAAATTTCTGTAAATCCTTCGGCTGGAGCGTCTGTTAATGCAGTTTTATCGGCTTCTATTAAATAGCTATTAGAAGTAGTTCCCCGTTCTAGAGCATATTCAATTTCAAACCGCAACCGGGACTTACTGCGCGATCGCATTACTTTTGTGTTGGTAGCAATTGGTAGTATTTGTACGTCCCTTGGTCTAGAATCGCTCATGGATACTTGTTGGGTCGAAAAAACTTGAGAAACCCAATTTTTAGCTGATTCAACAGCGTTAGAAAATGAATCTGGAAGTGTCATAGTTATTATGAAAGATGGGTAAATAAATATCTGTGTATTGGAAAATAGGAGGTAGGGGCGCAGGGCCTGCGCCCAGTCAGGAGTCAGGAAAAAGAAGGAAGATAGGAAAGAAGAAGGAAATTTTACTCTTACTTCCACTGACCACTGACCACTGACCACTGACTAATGACTAATGACTAATTAATAGTAATTTCCTACTTTGCGATGACGAACTGCGGTAATTCCATCGGGTTTAGAAACTTTGCCATCTTCAACTGTGCAGTATAAAATCCAGTGATCACTACATTCCATGTTGCTGATTACTTCACATTCCATGTATGCGAGTGCGTCGGTAAGAATGGGTGAACCGTTTTTAGCAGTTTGGATTTTTACGTCTGCAAATCTATCAGCACCGGGATTTAAACGTTTGAGAAAATGCTTTTTCAGGTCTTGATAGTTGCCTTCTTCTAGAACATTGAGAACAAAGCGATCGCCTACTTGCATTAAGTCATCTAAAGCGCGATCTTTAGCTACAGCAATGGTAAAACCCAAAGGCTGTAAACTGGCTTGTGTCACCCAAGAAGCGATCATTGCGCCGCTAACATCACCTTTTTTAGCAGTGACAATATACAAACCATTGCTAATTCTTCCCAACGCTTTTTCCATGTTCACGTCGAGAGATTTGATTTGTTTAATATTGCGTTCCCGCACTAACAATTGTCCCAAAGCATTGCCTGCTTCTGTAAATTGTTTATAGGTGGAATCTGTGGGAGTTTCTTTAATCCGAATAGCTGGGAAAGCTTCCTTAATACCTAAATCAATAAATTTGCGTCTGAGAGTATCAATCGGTTCATCATCGCCACCATAGGACTCAAATAAACCCACAACTTGCTTATTTTTAGCAACGGCTAATAAAGAACTAATTGCGGCTTGTGCTTTAATTGCACTAGTAGAAGGCATCCCTACAATTAAACCAGATGCTCTGCCGGCTAATTCTTGAATTTCTTGGCTTTCTGCGGTGTTGAGATCCAATACTTCCACACCAACACCAGCTTTTTGCAAACCATCACCAATTGAGTGTGCCAAGCGATCGCTATGTCCATAACCAGAGACATAAAACAAACCCACAGTCGTTTCTGTTTTTGCTTGTTTTTGACTCCAATTGTGATAACATTCTCGGAGAATATCGAGGTTATGATGTAGTAATGGTCCGTGTCCATTAGCAATAATTTTGATTTCCCCAAGTTCACCCATTCTCTTCATTGCATTTAGCAAAGAACGAGCATTTGGACCCATTAAACAATCATAATAAAAGCGAAAATCAGCTTCAATAGCTTCTAAATCTTCGTCGAAAGTGCGATCATCACAGTAGTGCATTCCGAACGCATCACAAGTGTAGAGAACTTGGGTTTGGCGATCAAAGCTAAAAATAGTATCTGGCCAGTGTAAATTTGGCGCACTGACAAATTCCATTTCGTGATCTTTACCAATTTTTACGCGATCGCCACTTTTGACAATTCGCTTAGAAAAAGGTTCATGTACCAAACCTTCTAAAAATTGCAAAGCCACTTTAGAAGCTAAAACAGTGGCTCTAGGAGCTAACTGTAAAATATCTTCTACTAAGCCACTATGATCAGGTTCAGTATGGCTAACAATTATATAATCAATCGTTTTAGGATTAACTAAACCCTTAAGAGTCTCTAAATAAAGTTCACGAAACTTCTGGTGAGAAGTATCAATTAAAACTGTTTGTTCACCTCTAATTAAATATGAATTATAGGTTGTACCATTTTGTAAACCAAATTCAATATCAAAACGATCCCGATCCCAGTCTAGAGAACGAATCGCAGTGGTATTAGGGGCAATTTCTACAGTTTGTATAGTTAATCGGTTCTGAACGTTCTCTGATATCACTACCATGATTTCACAATAGAAAATAAACAATCATTTCTTCTGCCCCCATTCTCGCTATTATTCTTATTTAAAGCTGTAATGAAAAATATATTTCGGAAAATTAAAGTTGTAAGCACAGATACAGTTTTTACTTTAATTTAGATTAAATTGGAATACGAAATCACAAACTACAGCAATAATCAATACCCTATTTTTCGTAAGTATTATTTATACTTATGTCCTATTGATAGAGTATCCTGGCTGTAACCGTACTAATCATAAAACTAAGTTTACTTTTAAATCTTCATAATTTATGTTTAAAATTTACGATTACTTGATATTTATTTTGTAGCTTTATTTTAAAATAAGAGAGAGACATTATTTATGTCACTAAAAAGGTATTTTGTACGAAGAGTACATAAGTAAAATTTATTGACATACTATGATTACAACAGCGGTATATTTAAAAATTGGCTCAAAGGAAGCCGTTACAGTAATCAGGGAAGTATTTATTAATTCCAAATATAAAAAAGTATTTGCTCTGATTTTTGAACAAGTACATATAGCGGATTACCAAATTTGGTTACAAATCAATCAGCATCTTTTGTATAGCCATCTACAACAATTAAATAACCTCTATTTAAGAGGCATTTTGAGAACTTTATAGCTTAGGTAAAAATCTCTAAAACCCTCTTTTTTTATTGTTATTTAGCTTCTTGATCATTCATATTTCGTGACTTTTGTGTAAGTCCTAAACTTGTTGTAGGTTTTGCAAATACTTGAAAAACTTTATATTGTATTTCTTCTTAATAATTTATAATTTGCAATCCCAAAATGCAAATAGAGAAGAAATGTCCGTACAAAAATAGCATAGGAGATTAGTTGAATGACTAAAATTATCGAAGAATCCACCAAAAAGAGACTTCATCTTCCTTATTTAGACGGATTGAGGGGATTAGCGTCTTTATATATTGTCCTCGTACATATTGAACCATCAATTGAAGGACAATTGCCTATACTGTGGTCATTATTTGGAGAAATCATGAAATATGGTGCATTTAGTGTTGTCATTTTCATTGTTCTTTCTGGTTATGTTTTGATGCTGCCAGTAGCGCGTTCTGAAAATGGTCAGTTATCAGGAAGTTTCATAAATTATATTAAGAAGCGATCGCGGCGAATTTTACCACCCTACTATATAATACTGTTTATCTGTTTACTATTAACAGCAATTATCTTGGGTTTAGAAAAATTTACGGATTTTCAATGGAATACAGAAGCAGGACTAGGAGCATTTTCTCCCAGATTTTCTTTGATGGATGTCTTGCTTAAACTACTCCTAGTTCATAATCTTGATAGCAACTCATATCTAACTATTAACCCACCCATGTGGACTGTCGCCACAGAATGGCAAATATACTTTTTATTTCCGTTATTATTGTTACCTATATGGCGAAGGTTGGGATTATTTGGGATTGTCATTATTACCTTTTTAATTGGTTTAACTCCTCTATATTTGTTGAATGGATTATTTGAATCAGCCAATCCTTGGTTCTTATGTATATTTTGTTTAGGAATGGCAGCAGCAGATATTGGATTTTCCCAAAAACCCAAGTTAGTAGCTATCAGAAATTCTTTACCTTGGGGTTGGTTGGCTATTATCTTTACCTGTCTTGCTGTCATCACTGAATGGCGACGGCTAGGACTGCATATATGGATTAATCAAACTTTCGCCGGTTTAGCATTTGCTTGCCTATTTATTTCCTTAACCAAGTCAATAATAGAGGACAAAAAACCATCTTTAATCCTACGGATCTTACAACATCCTTTAGCGATCGCACTGGGAACATTTTCCTATAGTCTCTATCTTACTCATGGACCAGTTTTAGTTTTTGTGCGTTACTTCCTGTTTTACCTACCAATCTCACCAGATATGTTTGCAGCAGGATGTTATTTAATAGGTACGGTGATGTCACTCATTATTGCTTACTGGTTTTACTTATTCTTTGAGCGGCCATTTATGTCTAATTTTTTGAAAAAGCGAAAAATCAAAGATGCCGTGATCTCATAAAAGTCTTAGACATAAAGACCCCATGAAAAATCTAGCAGCGGTCAGTAGTAAAACCATTTTTGTGCATCTAAAATATCTAAGAGACTTCCAAATAAAAAAATGTCCCAAAACTGATGCAGAAATTCTCTCTCTGTGTACTCTGTGCCTCTGTGGTTCGTTTCTTAGGATAATTTATTTCTTGGAAGTCTCTAAACCAGAAGATTTTGGCTTTAAGGCTTACTTATTTCATATTAATACTTATAAATAAAACATCCTCCAGCCGAAGAATTAATCATCACTAATTACCAAACTAGTCCACTTTAACGGTAAACTCATATATTGCAGATCCCCGACTTCTTTGAGAAGTCGGGGATCTAAATCCAGGATCTAAATCCAAAATGTTTACCCTCATGACTGGAGAATTAAGACTTTGGGTATAGAATTACGCAGTTTCGTATTTCTAGACAATCTGCAACCTCAACACGCCGCATACATGGGAACAGTAGCCCAGGGTTTCTTACCATTACCGGGGGATACATCCCTATGGATTGAAATTTCCCCTGGTATCGAAATCAACAAGATTACCGACGTAGCCCTGAAATCCGCTTCCGTTCGTCCTGGAGTGCAAGTAGTAGAACGTCTATATGGACTATTAGAAGTGCATTCTGGCTCTCAAGGGGAAACACGAGCCGCTGGAGATGCGATTTTGGCATTTTTAGGCGTAAAAAAAGAGGAATGTATTAAACCTCGCGTAGTTTCTAGCCAAATTATCCGCAATATTGACGCTTACCAAACCCAACTTATTAACCGTACCCGACGAGGACAACTGCTACTAGCAGGACAAACCCTCTATGTATTGGAAGTTGAACCAGCCGCTTATGCAGCACTAGCAGCTAATGAAGCAGAAAAAGCAGCGCAAATTAACATCCTCGAAGTTCAAGCTGTCGGTAGTTTTGGCAGACTTTATTTAGGTGGCTCAGAACAGGATATTTTAGCAGGAGCAGCGGGCGCTTTAGCCGCAATTGAAAACTCACCTGGAAGGGAAAATTCCCAAGGTAAGCGTAACGAATAAGGAACAAGATTGACGCAACTAACATATTAGTAGGGTGCGTCAAATGTTAAAAGTCTGTTTATTCTTACCCCATAATCGAGTCTGACGCACCTTAGAGGATGTTTTAAAAGTGGTATCCCGTAATTTTCATCACATTGTTACCCCCTTTCCCCTTGTAAAGGGAAACAAGAAAAATCTGCTTCCCTCCCCTTCACAAGGGGAGGGTTAGGGAGGGGTAAAAGATTTGATACAGCAATCATGACTTTTCAAACACCCTCTTACAAGAAATATTAAGTGTGAAACTTGCGTAAGTCCTAAAGGAGCAAAAAATGGCAAATCAACAACATCTCAATGTATTACGTTCAGGAGCAGTTACTTGGATAGAATGGAGAAACAAAAATCCCCAAATTGAAATTGATATTAGCGGTGCAAATCTACTGGGAGAAAACCTCCGAGGAGCAAATCTCCAAGGAGTAAATTTGAATAAAGTAAATTTAGCTCATGCTTTATTAGTGCGAACTAATTTTAGTCATGCTAATCTCAGTAATGCTATTTTTTATCAAGCCAAGTTAATAGAAGCTAACTTGAGTCAAGCTAATTTGAGTATTGCTAATTTGAGTGGGGCAATTTTAAGCCAGGCTAATTTAAGTTTTGGCAACTTTATTGGTGCTGATTTCA
This sequence comes from Aphanizomenon sp. UHCC 0183, assembly GCF_009712065.1. Lineage (NCBI taxonomy): Bacteria > Bacillati > Cyanobacteriota > Cyanophyceae > Nostocales > Aphanizomenonaceae > Aphanizomenon > Aphanizomenon sp. UHCC 0183. Next base: position 42,097 of record NZ_VILC01000002.1, read on the forward strand.
GTGGTGCAAATCTGGAAAATACTATGATTACAGATGCTAATTTAATTGGTACAGATTTCCAAAATGCTAATCTAAAAAATGCTGATTTAGCCGCAGCCCAACTTATTCGCAGTAATTTAAGTTTTGCAAATTTGATGGCAGTTAATTTAATTACTGCTAACTTGAGTGAAGCAAATTTATATGAAGCAGAATTAATGACTGCTCAACTTTATCAAGCCAACCTACATAAAGCTAATTTAACAAAAGCTCATTTAGGAAACGCATTTTTATCTAAAGCAAATTTGAGTGAAGCAAATTTAACAGAAGCTGATTTAAGTTGGGCAAATTTAAAAGGTGCAAACTTAGCAGGAGCAAATTTAAAAGGTGCAAATCTTAGAGGTGCAAATTTTCAGGGAGCAAATTTGAAAGGGACGATTTTAGAGAATAAGTTAGAATTATTAACACCAAAGAAATGCAATTAACGGTAACGAGGTAATATGTTAAAATAAAATCAACTGTAACACACCAGATTGATAATATGAATGCTCATAAAATCGAAACGTCCTTAACTGAAGATGGAACTTTGGTATTAAAAGGTTTACCTTTCCATGCTGGTGATGTTGTGGAAGTGATTATTTTACAACCTCAAACTGCACAACATCAAATTAAATCTCTAGAAACACAAAATACCAATCTTTATCCTTTACGTGGCAAAGTGATCCGTTATGATGATCCTACCGAACCTGTAGCTTTAGACGAAGATTAGTAATTTTATCAAGAAAAATAAATCCATGCACATTCAAAAAGTCATTATCAAAAACTTCCGCTGCTTCGAGCATTTGGAAGTTAATTTAGATCCCGATATCAATATTTTTGTTGGCAATAATGGATCAGGTAAAAGTGCGTTATTAGATGGTATTGCTGCGGCAATGTATCCGTATGTAGTTCAAATTCAACAAATTGTAGGCAAAAAATATCGAGAAGCTTCACCTGTTTTTCAAAGAGATTTGCCAGTCCAAAAAAAGGATAATGAACGAAGAAATCAGGCAGAGTTCACTGTATCAACTACAGGTTTTCCAGATTGGACAATTGTTTATAAAAAACCACCTGCTGACAATGACAACGAAAGGATAAATGTAAGTGTCTCATCTTCGTCTATTTCACAAGAAGGAACAAAGCAGCTTTATTCTGCAATGCGCTCTAGAATAGATGAATTGTCTGTCCTAGCTTATTATCAAGGCAATCGCCATTTAAACGATATTGCCTATGTTAAAAATATTTCACACCAATCTCTTAATAGGTTTAATTCACTAAATCATGCCCTTGACGCAACAAGTAGTTTCACTGATATGGCTAATTGGTTTTTTGTGCGTGAGTTTCAAGAATTGAGAGAGGCAAAAGAGAAGGGAAATATTAATCTTGAACTTCCTGATTTAAAGCGAGTACGAAATGCTATTTCTAGTATTATTGCACCAAATACTCATGTTTATTTCTCACAGATTGTATCTGCAAAACTGATGGTTGAGTGGACAATGGAAACAGGAGAGAAAAGAGAACTTTTATTAAGTCAATTAAGTGCAGGTTATCGTAATATGTTAGCCTTGGTAATGGACTTTGCGCGACGGTTAGCACAAGCAAATCCAGATATGGAAAACCCGTTAGCAGCAGAAGCAATTTTGATGATTGATGAGTTAGATTTGCATTTACATCCAACTTGGCAACAAAAGATTATTCCTGATTTAAAAAAGGTATTTCCCAACACTCAAATTATCGCCACTACTCACAGTCCCGAAGTTGTGACAACAGTTAAACAAAATCAGGTGAAGATATTAGAAGATTATCAAATCAAGGAATGTCCATCACCTACCAAGGGGATGAAAAGTTCAGATATTGTCAGATATGTTTTAGGATTGAGTGATTTAAGACCAGACACAGAAGAATCAAGAACACTGACACGACTTTTTGAAGCAATTGATAATGGTCAATTAGAAGAAGCAAAACGCCTTAAAAAAGAATTACAACACTGGGAATCTTTTGATCCAGATATGACTAGAGCAGATATGCAAATCCGCAAACTGGAACGGAGGAATGCGGTGTGAAAAAAGTGCTGAAATCCCCAGAACCAGAGGAACTTAAAAACTATAAAGAGCGATTTTCTTCTCAATTTAAACGATGGAATGATTTAAAAAAGAATAAAGAAACTTTAAATGCAATTCGTAAAACTTTAGCATCTGATCAAAAAGGACTTTGTGCTTATTGTGAAATGTCTATTCATGAAAACAATCGCTCTGTTGAGCATTTTATCCCCTGTAGAGAATCAACAAAAGAAAATAATCATGATCTAGATTGGCAAAATATGTTAGGTATCTGTCGTCCTCCAGGTGGAGTAGAAGATGATCATGAGCAAAATTCAAAATTACTGAAATATTCCCGTTGCTGTGGTCACAAAAAAGATGGTTTTATACCTGATAGTAGATTATTAAATCCTCTCAATTTACCAACATTACGTCTATTTAAATTCAGTAGTAAAGATGGTGAAATTAGACCTGATGAAAAAGCTTGTGAAGATTCTGGTATTCCTATAGAAAATGTTCAATTTACTATTGATACCCTGGAACTTAATGTTCAAAGATTAAAGAATCTACGATTAGCTGTAATTGACGAAATAGAAAAAGAACTTGATGATGAGACAATTGATATAAATGATTTAGAAGAGAAAATTGCAGCCGAATATTTTGGTAATGGTACAGACAATTGGCCTCCGTTTTTCACAACTCTTCGCTGGGTTTTAGGTGCAGGTGCAGAACGACATCTTATTAATATTTCTTATTCAGAAAAATAAGATCCCCGACTTCTTAGAGAAGTCGGGGATCTGACTCCTGCGACGAGATGTCAAAAATATGTTAATTGAGCAACGTTTGATTAAACAAAATAAAATCTGCCCTTTCATCTATCTAAAGAAATAGATTTTAATTTGTAATTAATCTAAAATTAACCTATTGATAAAAAGGTGCTTTTTTTTGAACAAAGTTACAATTTTGGAAAAAAGTCTGATAGATTATAGCCATAGTGTGGCGTATCCCTGCGAACTGCTTGCAGCAGCGCTTCGCTATCGCCGGAGGCATCAGCCATAACCCAACATTATCAGGGATTTTGTTGGGTTTCGCTGTCGCTCAACCCAACCTACATTTCCTTGACCGACAAGTATTGCGTCTCATCTGCGAGAATCTTATCAACTCGATTCCCTCTTATTAGTTTAGTTGGTGCATATTATGGATATCTTATTTGTTCACGGTGAAGAAAGTCAAAACATCATCGGATGTTATGGAAATACAGAAGGAATTGCGGCTGTGGTTGTCACAGTATTTCCAGACAATAGTAAATATGAAATTATTGATTCCGTTTTCCGTCGTCGTCTAGGACTGAAGCCAACTGCTGATGATTTAATAGGACTGGCTAACACCCATAAAGTTAAATATATTATCGGCAATAAACTCATGGAAAACGTTTACAGTGGGGGAACATTAGAAAAAAATTATGAGTTTCCTATTGAAATTCAATGGGAAACCAATGAAATTAATGTTGAGAAATTACTATTTCTCACCGAATGTTATCTCAATGAAGGTAGGTTAAATTTAGCTGCTGATGTCGAAAACGTCATCGAAAAAGAATTACGGTCTTTCGACTTGCAAAAATGCCGGGATCATGGTCAAGCCAGCCACAGGATATTTGCATTCTTTCATGCGATCGCAGCCGCGCGTTCATTCATCCCCTCCTGGTCAAAAGCTTAAAAAAACCTAAAGGTTGACTGCACAAAATAATCAAACTTTAAAAAGCTTATATTTTCTTTCTCCACACTTGTTCCGAGTCTCGCTATATTAGCAAGTAATAGGAAAAGTTGAAAAGGAGTTGAGAAAAGATGGAAACTAAGCCCATGAACCCATCTCTAGCACTCGCGGACATCCCCCCCGGTTATCTGAATATTATGGGTTATGTTGACCAATCAGAAGTTAATGGACCCGGTTGTCGGGCTGTTGTCTGGGTACAAGGTTGTAACCGTGAGTGTTCTGGTTGCTTTAATCCCGACTCTTGGGCATTTGAGATTAATGATTTAGTTGCTATTGATGCCCTTGCTGAAAGTATTCTCAAAAATCCCCAGAATACGGGTGTAACTTTTTCCGGTGGTGAACCATTTTGGCAAGCACCTGCATTAACAATTTTAGCCAGAAAGTTAAAAGCAGCGGGTTTAAATATCATGTCTTTTACTGGTTTCACTCTTCAACAATTACAATCTGATTCCGCCCCTCCTGGTGCAAAAGAATTATTGGCAGAATTAGATATTTTGATTGATGGTCCTTTTGTGAAATCTCTAGCAATTAATTCTCCTGATTCTCCCGTTTCTTCTAGTAATCAAAAAGTCAATATCTTTAATCCAGAATTTGCAGATAAAATTACTTGGGCTAGTGATCAAATTGAAGTCCACATTCTCAAAGATGGTAATCGTATTGTTACAGGTTATCAAGGTTTATTGGAATTAAGCTAATTTTAGGGAGGCTGAAAAATCAAAGTATTTTCGGTTTTCAGTCTCTCAAATTTGGAACTGCTAAAATTCTTCATACGACCAGCCGTAACGGTTATAAATCAAGCGCAATATAAGGGTTTCACAATGGTTTATACAGGCTTTGACTTATACCAACTTTGATACCATTGCTGCATTTGGTTAATTTCTGCCGTTTGAGTTTTAATGATAGACTTAGCCAAATTACGGATTTCTGGTTTGGCAGTTTTTTTAACAATCATCTGTGACATTTTGACAGCCATGCGATGATGAGGAATCATTTGACGAATAAATTCTTTATCAAAATCTGGTGCATTTTTTAATGTTTCTAAATCCATATTCATGCAGTGCATTTTACCATTCATCGGCATTTCCATCCTGTCTGGTGGATTCATCTGTTGACACATATTCCCATGACCTGCCATCATTCCTTGATCAGTCATAGTCATTATAGGTACTTCTTTACCGTACCATGTCTTATACCAGGTTCTCATCTGTTCAATTTCGCGGGTTTGGTCTTTTTTAATAGCAACTGCTAGGGTCTTAATTTCTGGATGTTGTGCGCGAGTTGATGCGATATCAGCCATTTCTACTGCTTGCTGATGGTGCGGAATCATCATTTCGATGAAATGCTGATCTGTTTGCATCATCATCCCTTTTTTGGGGGGATTAGCTTGTTTAGATGAATGATGAGAATTGTGTTCAGAATTGGGACTCTGTGCTTGTGTGTTACTGATAATTAATAATCCACTCATAGCACTACTGCTTACTAACCCAATCAAACCATAAATCAAATTTTTGCTTTTCATAACTTGTTTTTCCTTGAAAATATGAAGATCTAATAGTAAAAGTTATCAGACCTAACTGTTGCAAATATTTGGAATCAGTTATGTGTTTAACTATAATTATAGCTTTTCATGGGAATATGAAATCAAGATGAAATGTTTTGTGATATTAACATTTCTTAACAAAGCAAAGGTCTATCAAATTTTAACGTTTAAAAATTATCATTTTATTACCCACCACTGGACTACGGGCAATTATTTTCTCTTGAAAATCAACAACTTCTAAATGGATAAAATTCAGTTCTTGGGAACGTTGTAATATATCCGCTGCTAGTTTGTCCTGTTGAGATTTTTCCAGGTTATACCAAATATCACTAATTTTCACAGTTAAATCACTAGTACGGAAGTTAGCTTGAAGAGGTTTTATGAGTTGAGAAATAATATTTTTATCCTGCGTATTTTTAACAGCAATGGTAATATCTGAAAACTGATTTTCAATTGCTGCTAGTAAAGCTTGTTCAGGTGTTAATTCAACAACTGGAGTCGGGGTAGTTTCAGTTTCTATAACCGGAGTTGGTATGACTTCCGGTTCAACAACTGGGGTGGGGGTTGGTATGACTTCAGGTTCTATAACTGGGGTGGGAGTTGGTATGACTTCAGGTTCTATAACTGATTTTAGTGGGATAACCTCTTCTACCGGGGGAACAGTTGCGACTTCCACAGATTTAGGAATAAACATAAATGTAGTTATTCCTATTGTCACCACAAAAATTACTGCAAAAATCCCTGTCAGCACCGTATCTGATACATTGTTAGATATATTTGATGGTAAAAATAAGCGGAATGTCCTTAAAAATCCATCCCAACGCGATAAAAAATTAGTTTTTTTCTGAGTATCAGCGGGTGTTTCTGTCTCCAGTTTAACTACTGTAGTTTCTAAAACACCAATCGTTCCCCGCAAAACTTGGATAATTGCCGTTTTCCAAATTGGTTGATTTTTTTGATAGAGTGTAGGTGCGGGTTCACTTCTTGGTTTTCTACGTTTTTCTCCTGACATGGAACTTTTACCCAAATTAGTAAATCAAAAACAGAGAAAACATATTTTGACTATAATCAATTACTGTGCCATTTAATGAATTATGAATATTAACCGCCGTCAATTTTTGTTTTTAAGTGGAATTAGCACCATAGCATCTGGATTTTTGAGTGGGAAATTGTCAAGTTCAAATTCTCTCATAGAATCAGCAACAGCAGCTAAACCAGTCAAAAAAGATTTATTATTGCGCTTTGTCTCCGTTGCTGATACAGGAACTGGGACTAAAGGACAATATGCTGTAGCAAATGCTATGAATTTTTATCATCAGCAAAATCCTTATAATTTGGTAGTTTTAGCTGGTGATAACATCTACAATAATGGGGAAATTGAGAAAATAAATGAAGTTTTTGAACGTCCCTATCAACCTTTACTAAAAAATGGTGTCAAGTTTCATGCTTGTTTAGGCAATCATGATATTCGCACTGATAATGGTGTTCCCCAAGTTAAATATCCTGGTTTTAATATGCAGGGACGTTATTACACATTTAGTCAAAATAAAGTTCAGTTTTTTGCGTTAGATACTAATGGTAATGCTGATTGGAAAAATCAATTAATTTGGTTAGATAAAGAATTAAGTCTGAGTAAAGCACCTTGGAAAGTTGTCTTTGGTCATCATCCGATTTATTCGTCTGGTCATTATGGAAATAATACAAGTTTTATTAAAACCTTTACTCCTCTATTTAAAAAATACAATGTTCAACTTTATATCAATGGTCATGAACATAATTATGAACGAACTCGCGCTATTAATGGAACTACCTATTTAATCTGTGGTGCTGGTGCTGGTAATCGTCCAGTTGGTCGTTCTCAATGGACAGAATATTCAACCAGTGATTTGAGTTTTGCTGCTTATGATGTGTATGCAGATAGAATGGAAGTGAGCGCTATTGGTACTAATAATCGCGTTTTTGATCAGGGTATAATTAAATTAAATAGTGTTTAATGAAAGGAGTCAGGAGTCAGGAGTCAGGAGTTAGAAAGAAGAATAGTTAATATCACAGGAATTTATCTATTCCCTGTTCCCTGTTCCCTGTTCCCTATCCCCTGTTCCCTACTATTTAGTAATGGTTGAGGTTGATTCCTGCTTCTTTTGCCATTGCGTCTAAACCTTTAAATTCTAAGGTTTTGATGGCTTTGGTGGAGAGTTTCAATTTTACCCAACGGTTACCAGCAGCCCACCAAACCCGCTTGGTTTGCAGATTAACGTGCTGTAGACGCTTGGTGTGACGGTTAGAGTGGGAAACGGAACAAGCGTTATTGGCTTTTTTACCAGTTAGTTCACAACGACGGGACATAATAAATATCTCCTAGAGTTCTATTTTAAGACAACCTTCCCATTATATCTCAACAAGTTCGGGAAAAAGAATAATTATCTAGTATCTGGGGAATTATGGCAAGCATTACCGACCTTTTGAGAAAATCTTAGAGGATGTTTGAAAAGTGGTATTCCGTAATTTTCATCACATTGCTACCCCCCTTAGTCCCCCTTAGTCCCCCCTTGTAAAGGGGGGAAACAATAAAAATCCAGTTCCCTCCCCTTTACAAGGGGAGGGTTAGGGTGGGGTAAAAAATATTTGATACATCAACCATAACTTTTCAAACACCCTCTTAATCTTGACTTTTGATTACTTGTGTTATTCTTGTGTATATACAAAATGTATTTATAAAGTAAATGGAATTTGAATGGGACGAACATAAAAATCAACACAATCACAAAAAACATGGACTTAGGAATGTGAATTAAATAAGGTGCAAAAGTAGGGTGTGTTAGCGACAGCGTAACGCACCATTCCAGGTTACATCAGAATTGCAGGTTATTAAATTTGCGTTCCTTAGCTTTGAGGAAGCACAAGAAATTTTTCAGGGAATCGTTTTTACGTCAATTGATGAACGATTTGACTATGATGAAGAAATTAGAGAAATTACTATTGGTGCAATACAAGGAATTATTGTTGTTACCGTAGTCCATACCGAAAGAAACGGTAAAATCCGTCTAATTTCAGCCCGAAAAGCCACCCCTAAAGAAAGGAGACAATACTATGAATATCTCGCCGCAACGTCTTGAAGAAATCCAAAATATCCCAGATTCTGCTATTGATACTTCTGATATTCCCGAATTAGATGATAACTTTTGGCAAACCGCTAAAATGGTGAAACCTATTACTAAAAAAGCTATTTCCATTCGCTTAGATAGTGACGTTTTAGAATGGTTTAAACACCAGGGAAAAGGCTATCAATCAATGATTAATACTGTGCTGCGTTCTTATATTAACCATCAAGAAAATCTCTAAAAAAATAAAGTGTTACAACCGACTTCTCCGAGAAGTCGGTTATCTGGCTGTTTACTTGCTGGCTTGTTCTGTTAGCTTGGTGAGTACGTCATTGGAACGTTCTACAAAGGATTTCATCCCATCTGCATCAAAGCCTTTTTGAGATATCAGTGCCAAATCATAAACGTGCTGACACATCATATTTACTAATTGGCTGGATGGTGATTCACCGTCACCCTGAATAATACTACCTTGACTGAGATTAACCAAGTTTTGAATTAACGGGTGAGCAGTATTTACTAGTAAAATGTGTTCTTCGGGAAATTCGACGGTTTGCTGCTGCATCATAGCACTCATTTCTCGCATCCGGCGGAGAAATTCGGGTAATAATACCATTGCAGGTGGTGTGCCTTGAGGATCATCTGATTTCAAGGACTCGGTACGGATGTTGAGTTTTGGCTTATTGAGGGCTTTCTCAAATAGTTCTTTAATGACTTCTCCTTTGGTTTTGTTGGTGGTGGGGTCAACAATTTCGCTGGTTTTGTCATCGAGGAGGGTGTTATCGAGGTCAGAGTCTACGCGGGTAAATTTAACATCCCGATATTCTTGTTCTAGGAAGTTGATGAAGTGGGTATCAATGAAGGAGTCCATATAGAGGACTTCTAAACCTTGATTTTTGTGCAGTTCGATGTATGTGGATTGAGTAGCGGCATCGGTGCTGTAGAATACTTTATTTTCGTGACGTTCTTTGTTACGTTCTAAGTATTCCTTGAGGGTGGTGTAGGGGATGCTAGTACCATTTGTGGGGGTAACATCTTGCCACGCATCACCGTCAGCAGATTGGACTTCAACGGCTGCGGTGTCGGCTACAGAGGCTTCTAATTTGGCTGTGCTGCGGAAGATGATGATGTCTTCGACTTGTTTTTTGAATTTATCATCGTTGAGAACACCAAATTTCACGAATGTTCCCAAGTCTTTCCAGGCTGTTACGTATTGTTCGCGGTCGTCGCGGTATAATTCTTTGAGTCTGTCGCCGACTTTTTTGGCGATGTAATCTCCTATTCTCTTGATAGTGCGATCGCCTTGCAATGCACTTCGAGAAACGTTCAAAGGTATATCAGTGCTATCAATCACGCCCCGCATAGGCATTAAAAACTGGGGAATAATTTCCTCACAGTTATCACTGACAAACACCTGATTGCAGAATAACTTAATTTGTCCCTTGGTTACATCCACATCAGGACGCATTTTCGGAAAGTACAAAATCCCGTTAATCACAAAGGGATAATCTGTATTCAAATGCACCCACAGCAAGGGTTCTTCTTGGAAAGGATACAAATAGCGGTAAAACTCTAAATAATCTTCATCTTTAAGATTACTGGGAGATTCACGCCATGCAGCTTGTTGTTTATTTAAAACTTCCCCATCCATTTTAATGGGAACTGACATGAAATCGCAGTAAGTCTTGACAAGATTCTTAATTCGTGCTGGTTCGAGAAACTCCTCTTCTTCTCCTTCCAATGTGAGAATAATTGTAGTTCCACGAGTGGTGCGAGGAGATTCATCTAAAACAAATTTAGGTGAACCATCACAAGTCCAACGCACAGCTTGTGCGCCTTCTTGATAGGAAAGAGTATCAATCTCTACTTGCTTCGCTACCATGAAGGAGGAGTAGAAACCTAAACCGAAATGACCGATAATCGGTTGATCTGCTTTACCTTCATACTTGTGGATAAATTCTTCAGCACTAGAGAAAGCAACTTGGTTAATATATTTTTTGACTTCCTCTGCTGTCATCCCAATGCCATTATCAGCAATTGAGAGGGTTTTGTTGTCTTTATCAATGCTAATTGTAATTTCTGGTTCGCCAATTTCCCCATTATATTCACCAGCACGGGACACCATATTTAATTTTTGGATAGCGTCTACCGCGTTGGATACCAGTTCCCGCAAGAAGATTTGATGGTCTGAGTAGAGAGACTTCTTGATAATTGGGAAAATATTATCGGTATGAATACTGATATTGCCTTGTTCTAACATAGTTATCCGTCGGTTTTACTTGCAGATATATTTTATGAAAATCATTTTTCCGTGATTTTATCGCTTTTGGGGTAAGGAATACCTCTTCATTATGATTCGGATTACACTACCATCATGCTAGACTGGGGACTGAAGACTAAAGACAGTGATAAAGCCCAACTGCGTAATATAGTGAATTTTAGCATTAATGTGAGGGTATTAGCAGTATTATCCGATTTGTGGAATAAGAATTATCTATTACACACTCCTATTGATTTTAGATAGATAAAATTGATATAACTGACATAACATAAAAACTGTCAACATATAAGGAGCATAAACAATGACAACTGATCGGATTGAGGCGTTTCAAAAAGCATTTCGTAATCTGCAATTGCAACCTTTGGTGACAACAGAAGAAACCGCAGATTTTCGAGTTCCTTATGGTGATGATTTCATTGCAGAATTAGAACAGAGAGTTTTGGATGGTAATGATTATACCAATCAACTAATTTTTGCAGGACATCGCGGTTGTGGTAAGTCTACATTGTTGGCAGAATTTGCCAGAGAATTTGATGATAATTATCTGACAATTTTCTTTTCTATATCTGATTTAATTGAAGCTACAGCTATCAATCATATTAATATTCTTTTTGCTATTGCTGTCCAAATTATGGATAAAGCGGAGGAGCAAAAAATTGAGATTGATGCTAACAAAAAACAAAGATTTTTTAATTGGTTTCAAGAACGGACAGAAATTGAAGAAAGTAAAATTGGGGCTGAATTAGAAGCAGGTTTTGATTTTTGGAGTTTTCTGAAAAGTAAGTTAAAGGCTGAAGCAAGTATCCGCGAAGTTATAGAAACTAAATTTAAACGTGATTTTCGAGATTTAATAGATACTCTCAATCTGATTGCTACAGAAGTCTCTTTAGCTTGTAAAAAAGAGATTGTGGTAATTATTGATGATTTAGATAAACTAGATTTAGCAGCTATTGAAAGTATATTTCTCAAAAATATTAAAGCACTATTACAACCTAATTTCTTTGTTATTTATACAATTCCTATTGCCACAATTCGTGATGGTGTTTTAAAAAGACATATCGAAGATGAAACGAGTAATCCGATTTTTGTAATGCCTGTTTTAAAAGTTTATCCTAAAGGTGAAAGTCATAAAAACGAAGCTCAACCTGTAACTGCAACAATAGCTAAATTACAGGAGATTTTGCGGAAACGAATTGATAGCAATTTATTAGCAGATGATATTTTGCTGGAGATTGCTTTATCTAGTGGTGGTGTCATTCGGGAATTGGTTCGCATTGCTCAAAAATGTTGTAGTTTAGTATTAGTAGAGTTAAGAAAAAAAGCCAGAAAGCTAGAACCGATTGATGATGTGCAAATTGATGCGACAATTTTGCAGCAAGCACTTGATATTTTGCGAAATGATATGACAATTACTTTGAGCAAAACTGACCGGGAGATTTTACAACAAACATATACGAATTATCGCCCTGATGATCCTAAACAGCAAGAATTTCTTGATTTGCTCCACAATGTTTATGTGATTGAATATAAAAATGCTGAGAGTTGGTATGATCTTCATCCTCTTGTAATTCAACAGTTAAAGTTAGAAGAATTAATTTAATGAACACCTTAACCAATGAATCCATTATCAACGCAAATGAACAGACTTATATGAGTTTGTTAGTTTCAATTGAAGCTGGCATTGGGATGTTACAGATTTTCATTGCTGTGTGTGATGCAGATCGTCAGCGTGAAAATATTATAGCTAATTATGAAAAGGAATTAGCATATACTGACAATATTTATCGAGTTTATCTTGATAGTCAAGAACCTAGTTTAAAGCAAGCCATTACACAACAAGTTACATTAAAAGAAAATGCCATAGCCACAGTATTAGGTGCAGAAAAATTAGGATCATTCAATCAAGATGAATTGTTGAAAAAGTTTTTTGGTTATTTGCAATGGACGCGAGAAGCATTGCGAGAACTAAAAATGCCGATTATTTTATGGATACCATCACGCATTTATGCTCAAATTGCCAAGCAAGCACCTGATTTCTGGAGTTGGCGTAATGGTGTATTTCATTTTCAGCCTGAACCGTCTTTAGTTACAAATGAGTTATTAATCAATCGCAATTCTGAGGTAATTCTAGATAATCAAGCAAGTTCGATTTTTTCACCAGAACAATTAGAAACATCTTTAGCAGAAGCGATTAACCAATGGGGAGAAAATAGTAGCAAACTAGAAACTCTCTATAGCCAGTTAGCTAACTTATATTCTGAACGAGTGCAATCAGGAAAATCGGCAGATAGAGAACAAGAATTAACACTAGCAGAACAATATTTTAATAGAGCAATAGTTTTACAAACTCAATTTCAACAACAAGATGCTCTTGCAAATAGTCTGAATAATTTGGCAGCATTGTATGAATCTCAAGGACGTTAT